>NZ_CBCOOR010000005.1:0-247038 GCF_965111665.1 Georgenia sp. Marseille-Q6866
TGGCGCGGCACGCCCGCGCTGCGGGAGGTCACGCGGCGGGTGACGAGCGAGATCTCCGTCGTCGGCGGTGCGCGCCACCGCGCCGCCCCGCACGCCGAGGTCCGCGAGCCCGAGCCCCGCCCGGACGCCGACCACACGGAGACCACCCCCGCGCCGTGGCTGTCCGGCGCAAGCGCGGGGGCGGGCGCCACCGCAGCCAGCGCCGCCGCCACCCCGGCCCCCGCAGCCCCGGCAGAGCGCCGGGACGAGGAGGAGCGGGCCCGGCCCGAGCGTGACGTCGTCCTCGAGGGGACGACCGCCCACACCCGCCCGCCGTCACGGGCCAAGGCGCACGTCCTCACGATCCTGCTCACCCTGCTGCTCACGCCGGTCGCCTGGTACCTCCTGGCCGACGCCGGCGCGCGGCTCACGCTCCCGCAGGGCAACCCGTGGGACACCGCGAACCTCAACGTCGCGGCCCTGCTCGAGCTCGCCGGCGGCCTGCTCGTCCTCGTCCTCGTCCTCCTCGCGGCCCGGTGGAGCTCGGTGGGCGCCATCGTCACCGGCGCGCTCGTCATCGTCGTCGGGGTCCCCTTCGTCGCCGTGCCGGCATGGACGCAGGACCTGCTCGAGCCGGTGGAGTCGTGGCTCGCCGGCCTGGGCGACTTCGGCGACAACGTCGCCCACCACCTCGTCGCCTCGGGCAGCACGGGCCGGCTCGTCGCCGTCGGCGTCGCCCTCGTGCTCGTCGGCGTCGTCTCCCACGGCGCCCGCCGCCAGGGCCGCCGCGAGGTGCGCCCCGCCGTCGAGGCCTGAGCTCACAGCGGAACGGGCCGGTCGCGGGAGCTCCCGCGACCGGCCCGTTCCCTGTCCGTCAGTGGCTGGCGGCGCGCTCCGCGCCGGCACCCGTCATCGAGCGGACCTCCATCTCCGCCTGCTTCGCGTCGTTGTGCTCCTTCGAGGTGACCGACCCGAGCCAGCCGAGGAAGAAGCCCAGCGGGACCGAGACGATCGCGGGGTTGGTCAGCGGGAACCACGCGAAGTCGGCGCCGGCGATCATCGCCGTCTCGCTGCCGGACACCACCGGGGAGAAGGTGATGAGGAGCAGCGCGCTGAGCAGCCCGCCGTAGATGCTCCACGTCGACCCCCGCGTGTTGAACCGCTTCCAGTACAGCGAGAAGAGGATCGAGGGCAGGTTCGCGCTCGCCGCGATGGCGAACGCAAGCGAGACGAGGAACGCGACGTTCTGCTCCGCCGCGAGGATCCCGCCGACAATCGAGATCGCCCCGATGACGACGGCGGTGCGCCGGGCCACCTTGATCTCGGCCTCGGGGGAGGCCTTGCCCTCCTTGAGCACGCCGTTGTAGACGTCGTGCGCGAAGGAGGCCGAGGCGGTGATCGTCAGGCCGGCGACGACCGCGAGGATCGTGGCGAAGGCGACCGCGGCGATGATGCCGAGCAGCAGGGTGCCGCCGAGCTCGTAGGCGAGGGCGGGAGCGGCAGCGTTCGAACCGCCCGGGGCGTTGCGGATCGTGTCCGCCCCCACGAGGTAGACCGCCGCGTAGCCGAGGACGAGCGTGCACAGGTAGAAGAAGCCGATGAGCGAGATCGCCCAGACCACCGAGCGCCGCGCCTCCTTGGCGCTGGGCACCGTGTAGAAGCGCATGAGGACGTGGGGCAGGCCGGCGGCGCCGAAGACGAGCGCGATGGCCAGCGAGACGAAGCCGATCTTGCTCGCGTCCGAGGTGCCGTACTGGAGCATCGGCTCGAGGATCGCCCCGCCCTCGGGGTGGGCGTCGACAGCGCGGCCCAGCAGGGCGCTGAGGTTGAAGCCGTTGGAGGCCATGATCCACACGGTCATGACGCCGACGGCGGCGATGAGGAGCACCGCCTTGATGATCTGCACCCACGTGGTGCCCTTCATCCCGCCGATCATCACGTAGACGATCATGAGCGCGCCGACGATCGCGATGACGAGCGACTGCCCCGCCCGGCTCTCCACGCCGAGCAGCAGCGAGACGAGCGCACCGGCGCCGGCCATCTGCGCGAGCAGGTAGAAGAAGGTGATCGCCAGGGTCGAGGTCGCCGCCGCGGTGCGGACCGGCCGCTGCTTCATCCGGAAGCTGAGGACGTCGGCCATCGTGTACTTGCCGGTGTTGCGCAGCGGCTCGGCGACGAGCAGCAGCGCCACCAGCCAGGCGACGAGGAAGCCGACGGAGTAGAGCAGGCCGTCGTAGCCGTAGAGCGCGACGGCGCCGACGATGCCGAGGAACGAGGCCGCGGAGAGGTAGTCACCCGCGATGGCGATGCCGTTCTGGCGCCCGGAGAAGCTACGACCGCCGTGGTAGAAGTCCCCGACGCTCGTCGTCGTCCGCGAGACCCGCACGACGATGACGAGGGTGACGACGACGAAGAGGAGGAAGATGCCGATGTTGAGCCACGGGTTCCCGACGTCCATCACACGCCCCCTTCCAGCTCGGTCCGCAGCCGCGTGGCGACGGGGTCGAGCGACTTGTTCGCGTGGCGCACGTATAGCCACGTGAGGAGGAACGTCGTGGCGAACTGGGCCAGCCCGAAGACCAGGCCGATGTTGAGGTTGCCCAGCACCTGCCGGGACATGAGCTCCTCGGCGTAGGTTGAGAGCAGGACGTAGGACAGGTACCACACGAGGAACGCCGCCGTCATCGGGAAGGCGAACGCGCGGAACGTGCTGCGCAGGCGGCGGAACTCCGCCGACTCGTGCACGGCCTGGAACTCCTCCGCGGTGGGCTGCCGCAGAGCTCCGGGTTGGTGGGTCATGGTCTCCCCCTTCTCAGTGACGCCGGTCACGACGCCGTGACCAGCGGGAAACGTATCAGAGATCGATTTCGAACTCGCGGAGCGCCACGGCTCCGGACGCCGTGCCCGCGAGCGCCGGACGAACGGTACATTCGAGGCGTGCCGATGTGATCCCTGCCATACGGGGGCACGGCGATGGAAACGAACAACGTCGTCCGGAGGAAACATGGTTGACCACACCAGCGCTGCGCCCGGCTCCGCCGAGGCAGGAGCCGGCGGCCTGGAGAACCTACTCGTCGAGGAGCGCCGCTTCCCGCCGAGCCCCGAGTTCGCCGCCCAGGCGAATGCGACCGCGGAGCTCTACGATCGCGCCGCGGAGGACCGGCTGGGCTTCTGGGCCGAGCAGGCCCGCGCGCTGCTCACCTGGTCGACGGACTTCACCGAGGTCCTCGACTGGTCCGACGCGCCCCGGGCGCGCTGGTTCGGCGACGGCCGGCTCAACGCCGCCTACAACGCCGTGGACCGCCACGTCGAGGCCGGCAACGGCGAGCGGGTGGCCATCCACTGGGAGGGCGAGCAGGGCGACACCCGCACGATCACCTACGCGGAGCTGCGTGACGAGGTGGCCCGCGCCGCCGCTGCCCTCGCCGAGCTCGGCGTGCAGACCGGTGACCGCGTGGCGATCTACCTGCCGATGATCCCCGAGGCCGTCGTCGCGATGCTCGCCTGCGCGCGCATCGGCGCCCCGCACTCCGTGGTCTTCGGCGGCTTCTCCGCCGAGGCGCTGCACACCCGCATCAACGACGCCTCGGCGAAGGTCGTCATCACCGCCGACGGCGGCTACCGGCGCGGTAAGGCCAGCGCCCTCAAGCCCGCCGTCGACGACGCCCTGGCCGGCGGTGACACGCCCGTGGAGAAGGTTCTCGTCGTGCGGCGCACCGGGCAGGACGTCGCCTGGAACGACGACCGCGACGTGTGGTGGGACGAGATCGTCCCCCGCCAGGGCACCGACTTCGCGCCGGTGGACGTCGAGGCCGAGCACCCGCTGTTCATCCTCTACACCTCCGGCACCACGGGGAAGCCCAAGGGCATCTTCCACACGACCGGCGGCTACCTCGCCCAGTCCGCCTACACCCACAAGAACGTCTTCGACCTCAAGCCGGAGACCGACGTCTACTGGTGCACCGCGGACATCGGCTGGGTGACCGGCCACACCTACGTCACCTACGGGCCGCTCATCAACGGCGCCACCCAGGTGATGTACGAGGGCACGCCGGACACGCCGCACAAGGGCCGCTGGTGGGAGATCGTCGAGAAGTACAAGGTGACGATCCTCTACACCGCGCCCACCGCGATCCGCACGTGCATGAAGTGGGGCGAGGAGGAGCCGGGCCGCTTCGACCTGTCCTCCCTGCGCCTGCTCGGCTCGGTCGGTGAGCCGATCAACCCCGAGGCGTGGATCTGGTACCGCCGCGTCATCGGCGGAGACCGCACCCCCGTCGTCGACACCTGGTGGCAGACCGAGACGGGCGCGATCATGATCTCCCCGCTGCCCGGCGTCACGGCCGCCAAGCCCGGCTCCGCGCAGACGCCGCTGCCCGGCATCAGCGCCGACGTCGTCGACGAGCTCGGGGAGACCGTCCCGGCCGGCTCGGGCGGCTACCTCGTCCTCACCGAGCCATGGCCGGCGATGCTGCGCGGCATCTGGGGCGACGAGCAGCGCTTCCACGACACCTACTGGGCCCGCTTCCCCGGCATCTACTTCGCCGGTGACGGCGCCAAGAAGGACGAGGACGGCGACCTGTGGGTCCTCGGCCGCGTCGACGACGTCATGAACGTGTCCGGTCACCGCCTCTCGACGACGGAGATCGAGTCCGCGCTCGTCTCCCACCCCACGGTGGCCGAGGCCGCCGTCGTCGGGGCCAGCGACGACACGACCGGTCAGGCCGTCGTCGCCTTCGTCATCCTGCGCGGCGAGGCGGCCGCGGCCGCCAGCGAAGCGAGTGCCGAGCAGCACATCGCCGAGCTGCGGGCCCACGTGGCCAAGGAGATCGGGCCGATCGCCAAGCCGCGCTCGATCCTCGTCGTCTCCGAGCTGCCCAAGACCCGCTCCGGCAAGATCATGCGCCGTCTCCTGCGCGACGTCGCGGAGAACCGCACGGTCGGTGACGTGACGACCCTGGCCGATTCCACGGTCATGGACCAGATCAGCGCCGGTATGCAGAAGTAGCACCGCCCCTTCCTCCGCATATGCGGGAAGTTTGCAGCCGGGATCCGTCTCAGCACGCGAATTTCCCACATATGCGGGGGTGGGGGTGGGGCGGGGTCGGGGAAGGGGATCGCGGAGCGTCTAGGCTCCCTCGTGGCCAGTGGACAGGGTGTGGGTGGCAGGACGGACCGTGGGAGCACCGGTTCGTCCCGGCGAACGGTGCGCGGTTTCATGTCGTCCTCGCGGGCCCCGAGTCCGGTGAGCTCGCCGTCCTGCTCCACGGCTTCCCCCAGCTCTGGTGGGCCTGGCGCCACCAGCTGACGGCGCTGGCCGACGCCGGCTACCGCGTCGCGGCAATGGACATCCGCGGCTTCGGCGGGTCGGACAAGCCGCCAGGCGGGCACGCGACGCCGGTGCTCACCGCCGACGTCGGCGGCGTGGTCCGCTCGCTGGGCCGCGAGCGGGCGGTCGTCGTGGGTCACAGCTTCGGCGGCATCCTCGGGTGGTCGCTGCCGGTGCTCGAGCCGCGCGTCACCCGCGCCGTCGCCGTCCTCAGCGCTCCGCACCCGGTGCCGCTGCTGCGCCCGCGCAACCACCTCGGTGCGCGCGCCCGCGCCTTCCTCGCCCGCGTCCAGGTGCCGTGGTTCCCGGAGCACGCGCTGCGCCGCGGCGACCTCGTCACGCGTGTCCTCACCGACCTCTCGGCGCCCGGCCGCGCCCTGCCGGCCGAGGAGCTGCGCGCCTACCAGGCCGCGGTCCGCCTCCCGTCGGTCGCTCACACGAGCCTCGAGCACCTGCGCTGGCTCGTGCGCTCGACCCCCCGCCCGGACGGCCGCCGCTACCTCGCCGCCATGGCCCACCCGGTGACCGTGCCGGTCCTCAGCGTGCGCGGGGGCGCGGACCGCTTCACCCCTGCCGCCGCCTACGCCGCGGACCCGGCGTACGTGCGGGGCCCGCTGCGCACCGCCGTCGTCCCGGGTGCCGGGCACCTGCTCCCCGAGGAGGCCCCCGAGGCCGTCACCGGGCTCCTCCTCGACTTCCTCGCCGGCCTCCCCGACTGACCGGCGTCAGTCCGGGCGGCGCACGAGCCCCTCGGCAGCCAACGGGTCGGTCTCCCCGACCCCGTAGCTCGGGCACACGCCGGCGAGCACGCAGGCGCCGCAGGCGGGCCGGCGCGAGTGGCACACGCGGCGGCCGTGGAAGATCAGCCGGTGGCACAGCATGGTCCACCGCTCCGCCGGCACGAGGGCGGCGATGTCCCGCTCCACCTTCACCGGGTCCTTGTTCTCGGTCCAGCCCAGGCGGCGCGCCAGCCGCCCGACGTGGGTGTCGACCGTGATGCCGGGGACGCCGAAGGCGTTGCCGAGCACGACGTTCGCCGTCTTGCGGCCCACGCCCGGCAGCTTCACCAGCTCGTCGAGGTCCGCCGGGACCTCACCGCCGTGGTCGGCGAGCAGCGCCGCCGCGAGGCCGCGCAGCGAGGTCGCCTTGGCACGGAAGAAGCCCAGCGGCCGCAGTACCTCCTCCAGCTCGGCCTGGCCCGCGGCCGCCAGCTCGGCGGGCCCGGGCCACCGCCGGAACAGCGTGGGGGTCACGGAGTTCACCCGCACGTCCGTCGTCTGCGCGGACAGGACGGTGGCGACGAGGAGCTCGAAGGGGGTGGTGAAGTCGAGCTCGCAGCGGGCGTCGGGCCACTCCTCGGTGAGGACGTCGTCGACCTCGACGGCGGGTGCCGGGCCACGCTCGGCGAGCGGCAGGTCGGTGCTCACCGGGCCAGGTTACGGGCGGCAGCCTGCTCTCAGTGGCAGGATGGTCGCCATGGGCTCCGGCCCAGCCGCCGACACCGACGTGAAAAGGAAGCAAACGTGGACGACTCCGCGATCAGCTCCGTGCCCCTCTTTGCCTCCCTCGACGACGACGCTCGAGCGGCCCTGCGCGAGGCCATGCACGAGGTGAGTCTGCGTCGCGGGGAGACCCTCTTCCACGAGGGTGACCCCGGCGACCGTCTCTTCCTCGTCATCGAGGGCAAGATCAAGCTCGGGCACCGCTCGACCGACGGCCGGGAGAACCTCCTGGCCATCCTCGGCCCGGGCGAGCTGCTCGGTGAGCTCACGCTCTTCGAGCCGGGCGAGCGCACCGCCACGGCCACCGCCGTTGCCACCGCCCGCCTGCTCGAGCTGCAGCACGACCCGTTCATGCACCTGCTCGACACGCGCCCGGAGCTGGCCAAGCACATGCTGCGCGCACTGGCCCGCCGCCTGCGCCGCACCAACGAGGCGCTGGCCGACCTCGTCTTCTCCGACGTCCCCGGCCGCGTGGCCAAGGCGCTGCTCGACCTGTCGGTCCGCTTCGGCGAGCAGACCCCCGACGGCCTGCGCGTGGCCCACGACCTCACCCAGGAGGAGCTGGCCCAGCTCGTCGGCGCCTCCCGCGAGACGGTCAACAAGTCCCTCGCCGACTTCATCTCCCGCGGCTGGATCCGCCTCGAGGGCCGCGCCGTGCAGATCCTCGACCTCGAGCGCCTCAAGCGCCGCGCCCGCTGACCGCGCCTCCCCCCTCCCCCCGTAACGCCGAGAGCCGGATTCCTCCGTGGAGGAATCCGGCTCTCGGCGTATGAGGGGGGTTGTCAGGCGACGGCGAGGACGAGCTCGATCTCGACGGGCGCGTCGAGGGGGAGGGCGCTGACGCCGACGGCGCTGCGTGCGTGGCGCCCCGCCTCACCGAAGATCTCCCCGAGCAGGTCCGAGGCGCCGTTGACGACGCCCGGCTGGCCCGTGAAGGCGGGGTCGCTGGCGACGTAGCCGACGACCTTGACCACCTGGACGACGGCGTCGAGGTTGCCGACCTTCGCGGCGACGGCCGCGAGGGCGTTGAGCGCCGCGACGCGCGCGAGCTCGGTGGCCTGCGCGGGCGCGACGAGCCCCTCGCCGTCACCGACCTTGCCGGTCACGGGCAGCGCACCGTCGACCATGGGCAGCTGGCCCGAGGTCCACACGAGGTCCCCGTGACGGACCGCGGGCACGTAGCTCGCGACCGGCGGCACGACCGGCGGCAGCGAGAGCCCGAGCTCCTGGAGACGCCGGGCGATGCTCATGCCTTGGGGCGCTTGAGGTAGGCGACGGGGTTCTGCGTGGGTCCCGGCACCACCTGGACGAGCTCCCAGCCGTCGGCGCCCCACTGATCGAGGATCGCCTTGGTGTTGTGGATGAGCAGAGGAATGGTCGCGTACTCCCAGGTCGTCATGCGGCCATCCTAGGCCTGGCGGATCTTGGCGAGGATGCGCGGCGCACGGTCGGCGCGGAGCTCGGCGATGATGTCGTCCTCCTCGTCCTGGAGCCGGTCGGCCCAGGACCGCACCTCGGGGTAGCGGCGCAGCAGCGCGCGACGCTCCCGCTCGGTGAGCCCACCCCACACCCCGAAGGTGACGTGGGAGTCCAGCGCATCGGCCAGGCACTCCATCCGCACCGGGCAGCGGAAGCACAGCTCCCGCGCCGCCCGCTGCGCAGCCCCACGGACGAAGAGCTCGTCCGGCTCGATCGTCCGACACGCGGCCCGCGCGGCCCACGTCTGGTCGTCGTGAGTGCTCATGCCCCACCTCCTGCGTTCCCACGGCATCGTTGCCGCTCGTCTGTGTCCCGACGCTAGCCCTCTTAGTCGAGACGTGGAAGGCCTATGGCGCAATCGTGACCTTGACGAAATCGTCACATGTCACGTGCCGGATGTCCATAACCCTGCGAAAAGTCGGTGACCTGCCCCACCGTGCACCCCTCCGCGAGGCACGCGCCGTACCCTGGAGCAATGGCCTCACGTCCCACGCCGCGCGGGCGCGCCGTCCGCCCCGTCCAGCTCGTCGCCATGATGATCGCGTTCATGCTGATCGCCGTGGCCGGAGGAGTGCTGACGGCAGGGCTTCTCCTGCCCGCCGTCGGATCCGTCGGCGCCGTCGGGAACGCGACCACCGACCTCTTCAGCGACATCCCCACCGAGCTCGAGATCGACGAGCCGTCCGAGCAGAGCGTCATGTACGACGCCAAGGGCAACGAGATGGCGGTGTTCTTCGCGGAGAACCGCGTCGTCGTCGGCTTCGACGACATCTCCCAGCACGTCAAGGACGCCGTCGTCGCCATCGAGGACCACCGCTTCTACGACCACGGCGGCGTGGACCCCGAGGGCATCATGCGGGCCGTCGCCCGCAACGTCGGCGGCGGTGAGCTCGAGGGCGCCTCGACGCTCACGCAGCAGTACGTGAAGAACATCCAGGTCGAGGAGAGCCGCGTCAACAACGACCCGGAGCTCTACCAGGCGGCCACCGAGACCGACGGCGCGGCGGGCATCGCCCGCAAGCTGCGCGAGGCCCGGCTCGCCATCGCCCTGGAGAAGGTGCGGTCCAAGGACGAGATCCTCACCGGCTACCTCAACATCGCCCAGTTCGGGCCCTCGCAGTACGGCATCGAGTCGGCGGCGCACCACTACTTCAACAAGACGGCCGCGGACCTCAACATCCCCGAGTCGGCGCTCCTCGCGGGCATCACCCAGAACCCCGCCAAGTGGGACCCGGTGAGCAACCCGGAGAACGCCGAGCAGCGTCGCAACACCGTGCTCGGGCGGATGCTCTTCCTCGACGTCATCACCCAGGAGCAGCACGACGAGGCCGTCGCGATCCCGGTCGCGGACATGCTCGACGTCCAGGACACCCCCCGCGGCTGCGCGGTCGCCGGCAACGCCGCCTACTTCTGCCAGTACGTCGTCAACGACATCCTCACCAACGAGGCCTACGGGGAGTCGGTGGAGGACCGCCGCCAGCTGCTCAACCGTGGCGGCCTGGAGATCCACACGACCCTCGACCCGGACAAGCAGGAGGCGGCCTTCGAGGCCGTCACCGACTCGGTGCCGATCGAGGACGAGTCCGGGATCTCGATGGCGCTGTCCTCGATCGAGCCGGGGACCGGCCGGATCTACGCGATGGCCCAGAACACGCGGTACGGGATGGCCTCCGAGAATGACCCCCGCGCCACGCAGGTCAACTACAACGTCGGGCAGTCGCACGGTGGCGGCAAGGGCTTCCAGTCCGGCTCGACCTTCAAGGTCTTCACCCTCGTCCAGTGGCTCAAGGACGGGCACTCGCTCATGGACCGGGTGAACTCGGCCAACCGCGTCTTCCCCCGCGACACCTGGGAGATCTCCTGCGACGACCCGGAGAACCCGGCGTTCCGGCCGGGCGGGGACTACGAGCCGAAGAACCTCGAGGGCTTCGGCGGCGGCGTCGAGACCGTCCTCGAGGCGACCCGCACCTCGATCAACACGTCCTTCGTCGTCATGGCTCAGCAGCTCGACCTGTGCGACATCACCGCCACCGCCGCCGACATGGGGGTGCGTACGGGGACGGGCGGGCCGCTGGAGAGCAACCCGGCGATGGTCCTCGGCTCCAACACCGTGACCCCGCTGTCGATGGCCAACTCCTACGCCACGCTCGCCGCGGGCGGCGTCTTCTGCGAGCCGGTCGCCATCACGGGCATGGTGGACCGCAACGGTGAGGAGATCCCCGTCCCGCCGTCGGACTGCCAGCGGGTGCTCGAGGAGGATGTCGTCAACGGCACCAACCACGCCCTCCAGGCGGTCATGGGGCCCGAGTGGGACTCCACCGGGTCCACGGCACGTATCCCCCCGCGCCCGTCCGCCGGCAAGACCGGGACCGCGAACGACGACAAGCACGCCTGGTTCATCGGCTTCGTCCCGCAGATGGCCACGGCCGTGTGGATGGGCCACGCGAACGCCGACGAGACCATGGGTGACGAGGTCATCAACGGCGTCTGGCGCGACCGCGTCTACGGTGGTCTCATCGCCGCCCCGACGTGGAAGGCCTACATGCTCGAGGCCACCGAGGACATGCCGGTCGAGGAGTTCGACGACGCTGACAGCACGGTGGTGCGCGGGGAGTTTCTCAGCGTGCCGAGCATCGGCGGGCAGACCGTCGAGGACGCCCGCGAGACCCTCGAGGACGCCGGCTTCAACACCACCATGGGCTACCCGGTCGACTCCGGCTGGCCCGAGGGCCTGGCCGTGGCCACCACCCCGGAGGCGGGCAGCAGCGCCCGGCGCGGGGAGACGGTGACGATCTACACGAGCGGCGGCCGCGGCGGGGGCGACGACTGACCGTGCTCGGCAAGCTCGCGGGGGCCACCGCGCTCACCGCCGTCGGCGGTCTCGGCTGGGCCGTGACCGAGACGCGCCTCTTCACCGTGCGCACCCACGTGGTGCCCGTCCTCGCGCCCGGCAGCCGGCCCCTGCGGGTCCTGCACGTCTCCGACCTCCACCTCACGCCCGCGCAGCGGCTCAAGCAGGAGTGGGTGCGCCGGCTGGCGGACCTCGAGCCGGACCTCGTCGTCTCGACCGGGGACAACCTCGCCCACCAGGAGGCGGTGCCCTCCGTGGCGTACGCGCTCGGTGAGCTGCTCGCCGTGCCTGGCGTCTTCGTCCTCGGCTCCAACGACTACTACGCCCCGCAGCCGAAGAACCCGGCCCGCTACCTCATGCCCGCCTCGCGGCGGAGCACGACGAGCGAGGAGCCGCAGACCCTGCCCACCGACGAGCTCGTCGACGTGCTGGGCTCCGGCGGCTGGCTGGACCTCACCAACGCCCGCGGGAGCCTCGACGTCGCCGGACAGCGGCTGTCCTTCGTCGGTGTCGACGACCCCCACCTCGAGCGCGACCGCGTGCCCGCCCCCGGCGGTGACCACGGCGACCTCCACGTCGGTGTCTCGCACGCCCCGTACACGCGCGTGTTGGACCAGATGGCCGACGACGGCTGCGGGCTGATCCTCGCCGGCCACACCCACGGCGGCCAGCTCCGCGTCCCCGGCTACGGCGCGCTGGTGACCAACTGCGACCTCGACCGGGAGCGGGCCAGCGGGCTGCACGGGTGGCCGGGGCCGCGCCCTGACGCGCCCGGAGGGCAGGGCTCGGCGTGGCTCAACGTCTCGGCCGGCATGGGCACCTCCCCGTACACGCCGGTGCGCTTCGCGTGCCGGCCGGAGGTCAGCCTCCTCCAGCTCGTGGCCGTCGAATAGCGACATGCCTCACACGGCGGGGTGGCGGTTTCACTCCCGGGCAGGTGCTCCGCTATCCTGATCTGGCTTTACCGGGGTGTGGCGCAGCTTGGTAGCGCGCCTCGTTCGGGACGAGGAGGTCGTGGGTTCGAATCCCGCCACCCCGACCGGTAGAAGGCCCGGAACCGCAAGGTTCCGGGCCTTCGTCGTCTTCACCGAGCGGCAGGGTCAGCCGGCCGGCCAGCCGTTGGGCAGGCAGCCGCCCAGGCCGAGAGTCTGCTGGACCATGACCGGGGCTGTCTCGCCCGGGGCCGGGCAGGCGACGTGGCCGTGGCCGATCACGTGGCCGACCTCGTGGTTGACGAGGTACTGGCGGTACTCGGCCACTGTCCCACCGGCCTCGAGGAAGGGCTCGGCGCCCTGCGCCCAGCGGACCGCGTTGAGGACGGCGTAGCCCACCCGGCCGCACGAGACGGTGCCGCCGGTGTCCACCGGGGCGCACAGCTCGTCGGTGGTGGCCGGTGAGGCGAGCGTGAGGTCGACGTCCGCCTCGCCGTCGGTGCGGGCGAAGACGACGGAGCCGTCGTGGCCCCACCCGCGCGGGTCGTTGAGCGTGCCCATGACCTGACGGGCGAACTCGCGCCCGTCCACCCCTAGCCCGGTCTCGACCTCCACGCGCACGGTGACGACGCGCTCCGCCTCGTGCGGAGCCGCGACGGCGCCCGGGACGGTGCGCAGGTGCCCGCCGGCGTCGTGCGGCACGGCGGTGCGCCACAGGCCGCCCTGCTCGGCGAGGAAGGTGAGCGTGGGCGTCTTGGCGGGCGGTTTGCGGGCCTCGCCACCGGCGTCGGGCGCGCCGTTCTCGTCAGGCGCGCGTCCGCCGTCGGGCACGTGTCCGCCGTCGGGCGCGCCCGCGCCGCCGAGGATCCGGGGAGCCACCCAGGGGTCCCCGGCCTCGGGCACGGGCGTCGGCGTGGGCGCCGGGACGGTGCCGAGCAGGGCGGCGACCGTCGCCAGCGTCGCCATGCCCCACGACACGCGTCTCATCTCACCTCACCGGGACTGGGCCAGCGTCCCCCACCGCGGGGGTGGCGGCGCGGACGCGGCCGAGTGTACTCAGGCCTGCTGCTCCGCCTGGGCGTCGGCGACCTTGGCCCGGACCTCCTCCATGTCCAGGCCCTTGACCTGGTCGATGAGCTGCTCGAGCTGCGGGCCGGGCAGCGCGCCGGCCTGGGAGAAGACGAGGACGCCCTCACGGAAGGCCATGAGCGTGGGGATGGCGGTGATGCCGGCCTGGGCGGCGAGCTGCTGCTCGGCCTCGGTGTCGACCTTGGCGAAGACGATGTCCTCGTGCTTCTCGGAGGCCTTCTCATAGACCGGCGCGAACTGCTTGCAGGGGCCGCACCAGTCGGCCCAGAAGTCCACGAGGACGATGTCGTTGTCCGTGATGGTCTGCTCGAGGGTCGTCGCGGTGACGTCGGTGGTAGGCATGCTCACTCCTGTCGATCGGGGTTGTCTGCGGGTCAACACGTGGCGGCGTCAACTATTCCGTCTCGCGCGTGCGCCGCCGACCTACGCTGGGCTCATGTCGAGGTTGTCACGCTCGCGCGGCCGGCGCACGCGCGCCGCACGCAGCTCGCCGGGCGGTTGGCCGCCCCCGGTCTGGGAGCAGCGCTTCCGGGCGCCGGAGGTCGAGGTGCCCGAGTGGGCCACGGACGCGCCGGACCGCGCGTGCGTCGTCGCCACCGTCGACGGACGCCCGCAGGTGCACTCGTGGGAGGCGAGCACCGGACGCCTCGTGGCCGCCACGGACCGTCCCGCCGGCACGACCGACGCGACGATCGACCCCGCCGGCCGGTGGCTGTGGTGGTTCGACGACACCGACGGCGACGAGTGGGGCAGCTGGCGGCGCCAACCCTTCGGCTCCCCGCCCGGCCGGTCCGCCGAGACGCCGCTCCCGCTGCCGCCCGCCTACCAGGCAGGTCTGCACCTCGCGCGCGACGGGACGGGCGTCGTCGGACGTACCGACCCGGACGCCGGCACGACCATCCACCAGGTCTTCCTCGACGGCTTCTCCGCGACGCCCGCCCCGGTGCTCCTCTACGCCGGGGAGAACGACGCCGAGGCCGCGGCGCTGAGCGACGACGGGAACCTCCTCGTCGTCGGGCACGCCGAGCGCGGCGACCCGCGCCACCCGGCCCTGCGCGTGCTCTCCGCGGACACCGGCGCGACGGTCGCCGAGGTCGACGACGGGCCTGGGCGTGGGCTGTGGGCGCTCGACTTCCCGCCCCTCCCCGGCGACTCCCGCCTCCTCGTCCTCCACGAGCGCACGGGCACGCCCCGAGCCGCGGTGTGGGACGTCCTGAGCGGCGCGTGGCGCGAGCTCGCCCTCGACGTCGACGGCGAGGTCGCCGACGCCACGTGGTACCCCTCCGGGGACGCCGTGCTGCTGGCCGTGGACCACCGGGCGCGCACCCGCCTGCACCGCCACGACCTGCGCACCGGGCGCAGCACCCTCGTCGGCCCGGCCGACGGGACGGTCGACGGCGCGACGGCCCGTCCCGACGGCGAGGTCTGGTACTCGTGGTCCTCGGCCGCCGAACCGCCCAGCGTCCGCACCACCCGGACCGGCGCCGTCCTCCTCGCTCCGGTCGGCCCGCGTCCCCGCCCGTCCGTCGGCGTCCGCGACGTCGACGTGCCGGGTCCCGACGGCGAGGTGCACGCCCTCCTGCGGCTGCCCGCCACGGGGACGGCGCCGCACCCCGTCGTCGTCGACGTCCACGGCGGGCCGGCCGACCACCGCACCGACTCCTTCTCCCCCACGCTGGCGGCCTGGGTCGACCACGGCTTCGCCGTCCTCAGCGTGAACTTCCGCGGCTCGACCGGCTACGGCACCCGGTGGCGCGACGCCATCGAGGGCGACGTCGGCCGGGCCGAGCTCGCCGACATCGCCGCCGTCCACGACCGCCTCGTGGCCGACGGGACGCTCGACCCGCGGCGCTCGGTCCTCGCCGGGGCGTCGTGGGGCGGCTACCTCACGCTGCTCGGCCTCGGCACCCAGCCCGAGCGGTGGGCCCTCGGCCTGGCCGACGTGCCCGTGGCGGACTACGTCGCGGCCTACGAGGACGAGCTGTCCACCCTCCAGGCCGTCGACCGGGCGCTGCTCGGCGGCTCACCGGAGGAGGTGCCCGAGGCCTACGCGGCCGCCAGCCCCATCACCTACGTCGACGCCGTACGGGCGCCGGTGCTGCTGCTGGCCGGGCTCAACGACCCGCGCTGCCCCCTGCGGCAGGTGCAGCGCTACGAGAGCGCGCTGCGGGAGCGGGGCGGCGTCGTCGAGCTCTACCAGTACGGCGGCGGGCACGGCTCGCACGTCGCCGCCGAGCGGGTGACCCAGATACGGATCCAGGTCGACTTCGTCACCCGCCACCTCCCCACCTGACCCCCGAGTACGCACAGACGGTCACCGCGGGGCGCTGGCAGGCGCCCGCTGGTGACCGTCTGTGCGTACTCGGCGGAGGTGGTGTCAGGCGCCGGCGAGGATCTTCTTGGCGAGGAGCTCGGCGATCTGGATGGTGTTGAGCGCCGCACCCTTGCGCAGGTTGTCCCCGACGACGAACAGGGCGAGCCCGCGGCCGTCCTCGACGCTCTGGTCCTGGCGGATCCGACCGACGAAGGTCGCGTCCTTGCCCGTCGCCTCCAGGGGCGTGGGCACGTCGGCGAGCTCGACACCCGGGGCGTCCGCGAGGAGCTCGCGCGCGCGCTCGGCGGAGATCGGGCGCTCGAACTCGGCGTTGATCGACAGCGAGTGGCCGGAGAACACCGGCACGCGCACGCAGGTGCCCGAGACGGCGAGCCCGGGCAGGTCGAGGATCTTGCGGGACTCGTTGCGGAGCTTCTGCTCCTCGTCGGTTTCCTCGCTGCCGTCGTCGACGATGCTGCCCGCGAGGGCGACGACGTCGAAGGCGATCGGCGCGACGTAGGTTTGCGGCTCGGGCAGGGTCACGGCCGAGCCGTCCTGCGCGAGCGCCGTCGTGTCCTGCTCGACGGCGGCCCGCACCTGGGTGTCGAGCTCGCGGACCCCGGCGACGCCCGAGCCGGACACGGCCTGGTAGGTCGAGACGATGAGCCGCTTGAGGCCGGCCTCCTCGTGGAGCACCTTGAGCGTCGGCATCGCGGCCATGGTCGTGCAGTTGGGGTTGGCGACGATCCCGTTCGGGATGTCCTCCAGGGCGTGCGGGTTGACCTCGGAGACGACGAGGGGCACCTGCGGGTCCTTGCGGAACGCCGAGGAGTTGTCCACGACGAGCGCACCGGCCGCGACGAAGCGCGGCGCCTGCTCCCGGGACGTGGCCCCGCCGGCGGAGAACACGGCGATGTCGATGCCGCTGAGGTCCGCCGTCGCGACGTCCTCGACGACGACGTCCTCGCCCTTCCAGGGCAGCGTCTTGCCGGCGGAGCGCGCGGACGCGAAGTAGCGGATGGCGGCGACGGGGAAGTCGCGGTCCTCGAGGATCTGGCGCATGACGGCGCCGACCTGCCCGGTGGCACCGACGACGGCCAGCGTGACGCCGGCCCGGTCTGCTGCGTGCGTGCTCATCGTCCCGTCCCTCCGTAGACCACGGCCTCGGAGTCGCTGCTGTCCAGGTCGAAGGCGCTGTGGACGGCGCGCACGGCGTCGTCGAGCACCTCGGCCCGGGTGACGACGGAGATGCGGATCTCCGAGGTCGAGATCATCTCGATGTTGATGCCGGCGTCGAAGAGCGCGCCGAAGAGCTTGGCGGAGACGCCCGGGTGGGAGCGCATGCCCGCGCCGACGAGCGAGAGCTTGCCGATCTGGTCGTCGTAGCGCAGGTCCGCGTAGCCGAGGTCCCCGGCGGCGGCCCGCAGCGCGGCGAGGGTGGCCTCGCCGTCGGACTCGGGCAGCGTGAAGGAGATGTCGGTGAGGCCGGTGGCCGAGGACGAGACGTTCTGGACGATCATGTCGACGTTGGCACCGGCGCCGGCGACCACCGCGAACAGGCGCGCGGCGGCACCCGGGACGTCGGGGACCCCCTTGACGGTGATCTTGCCCTGGCTGCGGTCGTGGGCGACCCCGGCGATGATCGGGTCTTCCATGCTGCTCTCCTCGCTCTGGGAGTCGTCGTTGCTGATCCAGGTCCCCACCTTGGGGGAGAAGGAGGATCGCACGTGGATGGGCACCCCGTAGCGGCGGGCGTACTCGACCGCTCGCAGGTGCAGGATCTTGGCGCCGTGCGCCGCCATCTCCAGGGTCTCCTCGCTGGTGATCGAGGTGATCTGGCGGGCGGTGGGCACGATGCGCGGGTCCGCGGTGAACAGGCCGTCGACGTCGGTGTAGATCTCGCAGACGTCGGCGTCCAGCGCCGCGGCGAGGGCGACGGCGGTCGTGTCGGAGCCGCCGCGGCCCAGGGTGGTGACGTCCTGGTTCTCGCTCACGCCCTGGAAGCCGGCGACGATCGCGACGCCGCCCTCCCGGATGGTGCGGGCGATGCGCTCGGGGACGACGCCGACGATCGAGGCCTTGCCGTGGGCGGCGTCGGTGAGCACGCCGGCCTGCTGGCCGGTGTAGGACCGGGCGGTGACACCGAGCTCGGTGATCGCCATCGCGAGGATCGCCATGGAGATGCGCTCACCGGCGGTGAGGAGGATGTCCAGCTCACGCTCGGACGGCGTCGCGGTGACCGAGGCGGCGAGGTCGAGCAGCTCGTCGGTGGTGTCCCCCATGGCCGACACGACCACGACGACATCGTTGCCGGCCTCCTTGGTCTCGACGATCCGTTTCGCGACGCGCTTGATGCTGGTGGCGTCGGCGACGGACGAACCGCCGAACTTCTGCACGACAAGGGGCACGAGAGGGCTCCGCTGGTTGGGTACAGGTGGAACCGGCCGGAGGGGGCGCGGCCCCGAGAACGCAGCACAGTCTAGATCGATCTCAGATCTCGGTCATCTGAGTGTCCGCTCACTGGAAAGAGTGTGCCAACGGTCACCTGCTCAGGACGTCCCAGCCCACAGCCGGGCGATGAGCGCGAGGACGACGACGAGGAACACGACCCGGACGAAGCCACTGCCCTTCGCCACGGCCATCCGCGCGCCCAGGTACCCGCCGGCGAGGTTCGCGGCTCCCAGCGCCAGACCGAGGCCCCACAGGACCGCGCCGTGCGGGACGAAGAACAGGAGCGCGCCGGCGTTCGTCGCGAAGTTGACGATCTTGGCCAGCGCCGAGGCCGGCAGGAAGGCGTAGCCGAGCACGGAGACGAGGCTGATGACGAGGAAGGTCCCGGTGCCGGGGCCGAGCAGCCCGTCGTAGGCGCCGATGACCAGGCCGAGGGCGGCGGCGGCGAGGTGGTGGCCGCGGCCGCTCCAGCGCAGGTCCGTCGTGGCGCCGATCGTGGGGCGGGCGATCGTCCAGGCGGCCACCGCGAGGAGGACGACGAGGATGATCGGGGTGAAGAGCTCGGCGGGGATCTGGGCGGCGAGCACCGCCCCGCCGAAGGCCCCGACGAGCGCGGCCAGCGCCATGGGCGCCGCCGTGCGCAGGTCCGGGCCCACGCGCCGGTAGTAGGTGAGGGCGCTGACCGACGTGCCCATGATCGAGCCGACCTTGTTGGTCGCCAGCGCCTGGACCGGGCTGATGCCGGGCACGAGGAGCAGCGCCGGCAGCTGGATGAGGCCACCGCCCCCGACGACGGCGTCCACCCAGCCGGCGGTGAAGCCGGCGAGGAGCAGGAGGACGAGGCCGAGGACGTCCAGCTCGAGGGGCACCCGCCCATCCTGCCGCACCCGCCCGGGCGGTCCGTGCCGGGACCGCGGCGGGTGGGGTCAGGCGCCGCTGTCGGCGTGGAGGGCGTCGAACTGGGCGTCGGCGGCGACGTCGGCGGGCACGTCGAGGCGGACGTGGGAGAGCACCGAGAGCAGGGCGCGCAGCGCGGCCGCGGCGCGGTCGCCCCAGTTGGACAGGTAGGAGAACTGCCACCACCACAGTGCCTCGATGACGTTGCCGGCGCGGTGGTGGATGAGGCCGCGACGCAGGGCGAGGGCCACCTCGGCGATGTCCGCGGAGAGCGTGCCGGAGACGGAGACGTTGTCGACGAGCGGGTCGGGGACCTCGCGGTACTCGTCGAGGCCGTCGAAGACGTTCGCCAGACCGAGCCGGAGCGGGTCGGCGTCGGGCTCCTCGCCGTCGTCGGGCTCGAAGCGCTGCGGCGGGACGACGTCGGTGACGGCGCCGAGCCGGGCCCCGGCGGCGCTGAGGTCGGCGAGCGCGAGGAGGAGCAGGGAGATGGCGAGGTCCGGGTGGGCACCGGCGGCCACCTGGGTGGCCGTCTCGAGGAAGCGCTCGGACTCGGCGGCCATCGCGCCGGCCAGGGCGTGGAGGTCGGCGACCTCCGCGGCTTGAGTCTGGTCCTCAGGCATCGATCCTCCTGCGCCCCTCGAAGGCCCGGCCCAGGGTGATCTCGTCCGCGTACTCGAGGTCCCCGCCGACGGGCAGGCCGGAGGCGAGCCGCGAGACGGGGATGCCCATGCCGCGCAGCATCCGGGCGAGGTAGGTGGCGGTGGCCTCACCCTCGATGTTGGGGTCGGTGGCGAGGATGACCTCGGTGACGTTGCCGTCGGCGAGGCGGGTCATGAGCTCACGGATGCGGAGGTTGTCCGGGCCGATCCCGTTGATCGGGTTGATCGCGCCGCCGAGCACGTGGTACTTCCCGCGGAACTCGCGGGTGCGCTCGATGGCGACGACGTCCTTGGCCTCCTCGACGACGCACAGGACGTCGTCGCTGCGGCGGGTGTCGAGGCAGATGCGGCAGCGCTCACCCTCGGAGACGTTGCCGCACACCTCGCAGAAGCGGACCCTGCTCTTGACCTCCGTGAGGACGTGCGCGAGCCGCTCGACGTCCGCGGTCTCGGCCGAGAGGACGTGGAACGCGATCCGCTGGGCGCTCTTGGGCCCGATCCCGGGGAGTCGACCGAGCTCGTCGATGAGGTCCTGCACCGCGCCTTCGTACACCTGGACAGCGTACGTCCCCCCGGTGACACCGGGGCGGTGGGCCTCGGCCCGGCGCGGCTACTCCTCGTGGATGATCGTCCCGCCGAGCATCCGCTCGATGAGCGGCGCCCCGACGAGCCCGGAGTGCTCCGCGTCCGGGTCGTCCATGCTCGGGACGTCGTCGGCGGGCGCGATCCGTGTCGCGGCGGGCGGCTCCGGTGCGGGCGGCGCCGTGCGCGGTGCGGCGGCACGTCCCTGCTGGCCCGCTCCGTCCCGTCCCGTCGCGGACGACGACGGCGAGCCGGCCGACGGCGGTGACGCGGCGGGGGCCCGGGAGTCGGGTTCGGGGCTCGGCGGCGCCGCGGGCTCGGCGGTCCAGGCCGGCGGCTCCGGTGCGGGCTCGCCCCAGGGCTCGGCCGCGGGGCCGGGGTCCGGGGCTCCCCAGGCGGAGGAGGTGGCCGGTGCGGGGGCCGCGTAGGGGGCCTCGCCCTGCCGCCCGTCCTCGGCCGCGGTGCTGAGCACGGGCTCGATGCGGAGCTGGACGCCCA
Organism: Georgenia sp. Marseille-Q6866; assembly: GCF_965111665.1. NCBI lineage: Bacteria > Bacillati > Actinomycetota > Actinomycetes > Allobogoriellales > Allobogoriellaceae > Georgenia > Georgenia sp. Marseille-Q6866. The sequence continues at coordinate 20,566 of NZ_CBCOOR010000005.1, forward strand.
GGGTCTCGAGGAGCGCGCGCTGCAGGTGCTCGCTGTGGGCGCCGCTGCCGAAGGTGTGCGCGAGCCCGGAGGTGGCGAAGGCGAGGTGGAGCACTCCCCCGGAGACCTCGCCGACCTGAGCGTTCTGGGAGACCAGCGCCCAGGTGGTGCGCTTGAAGCGCGCGAGGGTGGAGAGCACCTCGGGCCACCGGCGGCGGATGAGCTCCGCGTCGGGGCCGGTCGGCGCGGCAGAGGCAGACGCGGCGCCGCCGCTCGGCGTCGCTCCGCGGCTGGGCGCGGGGCCGCCGGGGGCCGGGCTCGCGGGTGCGCTGCCCCAGCCCGGCTCGGACCGCGTCTCCGCCGACTGCGCGGCCGGGGCCCGGGTCGCGGGGCGCTCTGGCGTCCGGTCCATGTCCCACGCGGGCTGCTCGCGCTGCGGGGGCTGGGCCGCCGGGCGGTCGTCCTCCCGCGCGGGATCCGAGCGCGGGGCGTCCTGCGAGCCTGCGACGTCCGCCCGCTCGGAGGCGGCAGCCTCGCGTCCGGGCTGCTGCTCCTCGCGGGGGCCGGCGTGACCGGGGCGCTCGGCAGCAGCAGGACCGGCGTCCGGCTGCTCTTCCGCCCGGCGGGTGTCCTCCCGCTGCGGGCGGTCGTCGAGGTCGGGGCCGGATGCGGGCTGGGACTCGGCGGCCGCAGACCCGGCCTCCGTCGTCCGCTGTGCCGGGGCAGGGGCCTCCTCAGCGGGGGCCGACGCAGCCTGGGGCGACGAGGACCGAGCAGGCGCGGCCTGCGAGGGCGCGGCCTGAGTTGGAGCGGACGGCGCGGGAGCGACCTGAGCGGGAGCCGACGGCGCGGGTGCAGCCTGGGCCGGGGTCGACGGCGCGGCCCCAGCTTCGGCGGGCGCGTGAGCGGCCTGAGCTGGAGCGGACGGCGCGGGCGCGGCCTGAGCGGGAGCCGACTGCGCGGGCGCGGCCTGAGCGGGAGCCGACTGCGCGGGCGCAGCCTCGGCGGGAGCCGACTGCGCAGGCGCGGCCTGAGCGGGAGCAGACGGCGCAGGTGCGGCCTGGCCACGCGCGGACTGGCTCGGCACGGGCTGGACGCCGGCCGGAGCGGCCGGCGCGCCTCCCCCACCGGAGAGATGACGCTCGATGCGGTCGAGGCGGGCACCGTGGCCGCGGGCGGCGTCGTCCGCGCCGGGCAGGAGCAGCCGCGCGCACATGAGCTCAAGCTGGAGACGCGGGGAGGTGGCGCCGCTCATCTCGGTGAGGGCGTCGTTGACGAGGTCCCCGGCGCGGGTGAGCTCGGCGGGACCGAGCTGCTGGGACTGGACCTGCATGCGTTGGAACTGGTCCTTGGACAGGGAGCGCAGCACGGAGACCGCGTGTTCCCCGGAGACGGCGATGACGACGAGGTCGCGGATCCGCTCGAGGAGGTCCTCGGCGAAGCGCCGCGGGTCGTGGCCGGAGTCGATGACGCGGTCCACCACGCGGAAGAGGCTGGCGCCGTCGCGCGCGGCCAGGGCGTCGACGACGTCGTCGAGAAGGGTCGCATGGGTGTAGCCGAGCAGGGCGACGGCCCGCTCGTAGCTGACCTCACCGTCCTGGGCGCCGGCGATGAGCTGGTCGAGCACCGAGAGGGAGTCACGCACCGAGCCGCCGCCCGCGCGGACGACGAGCGGCAGCACGCCCGTGGCCACGCGCACGCCCTCGGCCGTGCACAGCTCCTCGAGGTAGGACTGCAGCCGCTCCGGCGGCACGAGGCGGAAGGGGTAGTGGTGGGTGCGGGAGCGGATGGTCCCGATGACCTTCTCGGGCTCCGTCGTCGCGAAGACGAACTTCACGTGCGCCGGCGGCTCCTCGACGAGCTTGAGCAGGGCGTTGAAGCCCTGGCTCGTCACCATGTGCGCCTCGTCGATGATGAAGACCTTGTAGCGGTCCCGGGCGGGGGCGAAGGCGGCCCGCTCCCGCAGCTCGCGTGCGTCGTCGACGCCACCGTGCGAGGCGGCGTCCATCTCGACGACGTCGAGCGAGCCGGAGCCCCCGCGGGCGAGGTCGACGCAGCTGGGGCAGACACCGCACGGGGTGTCCGTCGGGCCCTCGGCGCAGTTGAGGCAGCGGGCGAAGATGCGCGCCGACGTCGTCTTCCCGCAGCCGCGGGGCCCGGAGAAGAGGTAGGCGTGGGTGATGCGGTCGGAGCGCAGCGCTGCCCGCAGCGGGTCGGTGACGTGTTCCTGCCCGATGACGTCCGCAAAGGTCTCGGGGCGGTAGCGGCGGTACAGGGCGGTGCTCACCCGACGACTCTAGGCGCCCGGGGCCCTTCCTCGCGCCCCCCTGTGCAGACATGCAAGGACCCCTCGCGCACCCGCCAGAGCTCACCTGCCCTTGCTGCCTTCCGGCCCTGGGGGAGTTCAGTGAGGTGACGCCGCACGAGGGGTCGCGACCAAGTCTAACGGACGGCCAGGACCGGTCCATCCCGCCGCCGCGATCGGGGCCCGGGTGAGGGATGGCGCACACCTGGGCACGGGCGGTTCGATCCGGGGCCGGTCCTCGGGTACTCTCGACCCGCCAGGAGGATTCGCCTAGTGGCCTATGGCGCACGCTTGGAAAGCGTGTTGGGTTAACGCCCTCGGGGGTTCGAATCCCCCATCCTCCGCCGGTGCCGAACGGCCCCCGACCGCGTACGACGCCGGTCGGGGGCCGTCGGTCGTTCCAGCCCCTGAGCCGCGACCGGGTGGCACGCCGAGCCGGCCCGTGCCTACGGTGCCGACGTGGCAGACCAGGCGACCGACCCCTTCGTGCGCGTCCGCGGCGCCGCTGAGCACAACCTGCGAAACGTCAACGTCGACCTTCCCCGGGACGCGATCGTCGCCTTCACCGGTGTCTCGGGGTCCGGGAAGTCCTCCCTCGCGTTCGGCACCCTCTACGCCGAGGCGCAGCGCCGGTACTTCGAGTCGGTGGCGCCCTACGCCCGCCGCCTGCTCCAGCAGGTGGGAGCACCGCACGTGCGGGAGGTCACCGGCCTGCCGCCCGCCGTCGCCCTCCAGCAGCGCCGCGGCGCCCCGAGCTCCCGCTCGACCGTGGGCACCCTCACGACGCTCTCCAACCTGCTGCGGATGCTCTACTCCCGGGCCGGTACCTACCCGCAGGGGGCGCCGCGGCTGGACGCCGAGGCGTTCTCCCCGAACACCGCGGCGGGTGCCTGCCCGCGGTGCCACGGGCTCGGTGAGGTGCACGACGTCACCGAGGACCTCCTCGTGCCCGACCGCTCCCTGAGCATCCGCGACGGCGCGATCGCCGGGTGGCCCGGCGGCTGGCAGGGCAGGAACCTGCGGAGCGTCGTCATGGGCCTGGGCATCGACGTGGCCAGGCCCTGGCACGAGCTCAGCCCCGAGGACCGGGACTGGCTGCTCTTCACCGACGAGCAGCCCTCGGTACTCGTCGCCCCCGAGCCCCCGGCCGCATCGACCACGGCTACTACGGGAAGTTCTGGAGCGCGCGCAAGCACGTCATGCACGTGCTCGCGAGCTCCAAGAGCCAACGGATGCGCGACCGGGCGATGCAGTTCGTCCGCAGCGTCACCTGCCCGGAGTGCCACGGCGGCCGTATCCGGCCCGCGGCGCTCGCCGTGACCTTCGCCGGCCGCTCGATCGCCGAGGTCGGCGCCATGCCGCTCACCGAGGTCGCCGAGCTGCTGCGCCCTGTCGCGGCCCTGCCCGAGGCGGCCGCCGCCACCCCCGGCGCAGGCTCCGGGGAGTCGACCGAGGTGTCCGTACGGCTCAGCGCCGACCTCGTCGCCCGCATCGACGTGCTCCTCGGCCTCGGCCTGGGCTACCTCAGCCTCGCGCGCCCCTCGACGACCCTCTCGCCGGGCGAGACCCAGCGCCTGCGGATCGCCACCCAGCTACGGTCGGGGCTCTTCGGTGTGGTCTACGTGCTCGACGAGCCGTCCGCGGGGCTGCATCCGGCCGACGCCGAGCCGCTGCTCGACGTGCTCGACCAGCTCAAGGCGTCGGGCAACTCGCTCTTCGTCGTCGAGCACGACCTGGACGTGGTGCGCCGGGCCGACTGGGTGGTCGACATCGGCCCCGGCGCCGGCGAGCGCGGCGGGCGCGTGCTCTACAGCGGCCCGGTCGCGGGGCTCGAGGAGGTGGCGGAGTCCGCCACCGGCCGGCACCTCTTCGGGCGGACGGAGCCGCTGGAGCGGCCCGCCCGCGCACCGCAGGGCTGGCTGCACCTGCGCGGCGTCTCCCGCCATAACCTGCGCGACGTCTCCGTCGACGTGCCCCTCGGCGTGCTCACCGCCGTGACCGGCGTCTCCGGCTCCGGGAAGTCCACCCTCGTCACGCAGGTGCTCGCCGAGGTCGTCCGCCGCCACCTCGGCGTGACGCCCGAGGACGACGACGCCGCGGTCGCACTCGACCTGCGGGACGCGGCGGGCCTCGAGGCCTTCGACCGGCTCGTCCTCGTCGACCAGCGCCCGATCGGCCGCACCCCCCGGTCCAACCTCGCGACGTACACCGGGATGTTCGATGCCGTCCGCCGGTTGTACGCGTCGACCGACGAGGCCCGGGCGCGCGGCTACACGGCCGGCCGGTTCTCCTTCAACGTCCCCGAGGGCCGGTGCGAGACCTGCGAGGGCGAGGGGTTCGTCTCCGTCGAGCTGCTCTTCCTGCCGGGCACGTACGCGCCGTGCCCCACCTGCCACGGCGCGCGGTACAACGCCGAGACTCTCGAGATCACCTACCGGGGCAGGACCATCGCCGAGGTGCTGGCGATGTCGGTCGACGACGCCGCGACGTTCCTCGCCGACGTGCCGGCGGCACTCCGCAGCCTGGCGACCCTCCGGGACGTCGGCCTGGGCTACCTGAGCCTGGGCCAGCCGGCGACCGAGCTCAGCGGCGGTGAGGCACAGCGCATCAAGCTCGCCACCGAGCTGCAGCGCGCCCGGCGCGACCACGCGCTGTACCTGCTCGACGAGCCGACCGCGGGCCTGCACCCCGCCGACGTCACGCTGCTGCTGCGACAGCTCCACCGGCTCGTCGACGCGGGCAGCACGGTCGTCCTGGTCGAGCACGACCTCGACACGATCGCGTCCGCCGACTGGGTCGTCGACCTGGGTCCCGGCGGTGGTGATGCGGGGGGACGGGTGGTCGCCGCGGGCACACCGGCCGAGGTCGCCAGGAGCGCGGACAGCGTCACCGCGCCCTACCTCGCCCGGCGGCTCGAGCGGGCAGGGCACCGGTAGTCCGCCCCCTCGTCCCGCCACCTCCCGAAACCCGCGGGTCGCACCTACTATCGACGGGTGATCTTCAAGGCAGTCGGCGATGGCCGTCCCTACCCGGACCACGGTGTGGAGACCACCCGCGACTGGGCCGCGGTCGCACCGCGGCAGGTCCGGCTGGACGAGCTCGTCACCACCAAGAGCGAGCTCGACCTGCGCCATCTCCTGGCGGAGGACTCCACCTTCTACGGCGACCTCTTCGCCCACGTCGTCTCTTGGCGCGGCGTCCTCTACCTCGAGGACGGGCTGCACCGGGCGCTGCGCGCGGCCCTCCAGCAACGCCTCCACGTGCACGCGCGGGTCCTCGAGCTGGACCTCGACGGGACGGTCCTGTCCGCCGGCTGAGCGGGGCGCGCCGCGGACCCGCCGCGTGACGGGTTCACGCCGGGGAGCGCCCACGCACTACCTTTGCCTCTGTGACGACTGACCCCGCCGAGGCCGCGCGCCGTCGTGCCGCCCGTCGCCGCCATCTCCAGCAGCGCCAGACCCTGATCTTCGGGATCATCATCACCGCGATGCTCGCGGTGGCGCTGGTGGCCGCCGCGATGTGGGGCAACGTGATCCCCTCCCCCTTCGCCCGCCCCTTCAGCTCTCCGGAGCCCACCGACGCGGCCAGCGCGAACGTGCCCTGCCCGCCCGTGGACGCGCTCCCGGCGCCCTACAGCGAGATCACCGCGAACGTGTACAACGCGACGGACGAGACCGGCCTCGCCGCCCGCACCGCCAGCGGCCTGGCGCAGTACGGCGTCGTCATCTCCCAGGAGGCGAACTACGGGGGCAACCTCGAGGGGGTCGCCAACATCGTGAGCGGCCCGCGCGGCCTGCAGGCCGCCTACACCGTCGCCCAGATCGTGCCCGGCTCCACCGTGTCGCTCGACGGGCGCGACGACGCCACCATCGACGTCGTCCTCGGCGGTGCCTTCAGCGAGGTGCCCTCGCCCGAGGAGACGGCCATCGACCCCGAGCAGCCGCTCCCCCGCCCCCGGGCTGCACGCCCGTCCCCGTCCCGAGCGACCCCGCCGAGGACGAGGAGGCGACGGCGGAGGGCTGAGCCGCTCCGCCGTCCCCTTAACCCTCCGGCCTCAGCCCTCGCGCGAGGCGTCCGGCACCGACGCCGGGCTCGCCGGCTCCGCCGTCGTCCCGCGCCACCGGGCCAGCGCCCGCATGACGTGGTAGACCCCGAGTGCCGCGGCCGTGCCGAGCGCGATGCCCTCGAAGCGCAGGTCCCCGGCCACCCACGTGTAGTTCGCGATGCCGACGATGAGCGCGATGGCGGCCGTCGTGAGGTTGACCGGGTCGGAGAAGTCGACCTTGGCCTGCACCCAGATGCGCGCCCCGAGCACGCCGATCATCCCGTACAGGACGGTCGCGGCGCCGCCGAGGACACCCGCGGGGACGGTGTTGATGAGCTCGCCGAACTTCGGGGACATGCTCAGCGCGAGCGCGACGACGGCGGCCACCCCGTAGGCGGCGGTCGAGTAGACGCGGGTGGCGGCCATGACGCCGATGTTCTCGGCGTAGGTCGTCGTGCCCGAGCCGCCGCCAGCGCCGGCGAGCGTCGTGGCCAGGCCGTCGGCGAGGAGCGCACGGCCGGTGACGTCGTCGAGGTTCTCCCCCGTCATCGCGGCCACCGACTTCACGTGGCCGATGTTCTCGGCGATGAGGACGATGACGACCGGCACGAACAGTCCCAGGAGCGACGGGTCGAAGCTCGGGGCGGTGAAGGTCGGCAGCCCGAACAGGTCGGCCTTCTCCACGCGCGCGAAGCTCACCTCGTCGCGCAGGACGGCCACGCCGTAGCCGGCGAGCACACCGACGAGGATGGCGAGCCGGCCGAGGATCCCCCGGAACAGCACCGTGACGAGGACGACGACGGCGATGGTCACCAGTGCCGTCGTCGGCGCCTTCTTCACGTTGTTCCAGGCGCTCGGCGCGAGGTTGAACCCGATGAGGGCCACGACGGTGCCCGTGACGATCGGCGGCATGACGATGTCGATCCAGCGCGAGCCGGCGAAGTGGACGAGCAGGCCGACGAGCGCGAGGAGCACGCCGACGACGAGGATGCCGCCGAGCGCAGCGGACATCCCGCCCACCTCGGTGGCGGCACCGATCGGGGCGATGAACGCGAAGCTTGACCCGAGGTAGCTGGGGACCCGGTTGCGGGTGATGACGAGGAAGAGGATGGTGCCGACGGCGGAGAAGAAGAGCGTCGTCGAGGGCGGGAAGCCCGTGATGAGCGGGACGAGGAAGGTCGCGCCGAACATCGCGACGACGTGTTGGGAGCCGATCCCGATGGTGCGCGGCCAGCTGAGCCGCTCGCGGGGGCCGACCACCTCGCCCGGCCCGACTCGGACCCCGTCCCCGTGAACCGTCCAGATCGCCATGTCCGTGCCCTTCGCCGCAGGTGTGTACGCCGCCGGGAAGAGTAGCGCCACCGTGGGCCCCGCCCCGGCCGTGTCCCACCGTGCAATCCTTGACGCGTGGACGACGGTCAGTGGCGCGCACCGGGGCGTGACGACGGAGCGCCTCGGGCCGAGCCCTACGCCCCCGGCGGCGCTCCGGTCCCGGCCGGTGAGCCCTACGGGGGCGCGCCGGCGCCGTCGCCGTACGTGACGCCGTCGTCGTCCGCGTTCGGCACGAGCCAGCGCCACCGCGAGCGGGTGCTCGGCGGGGCCGGCTACGACAGCCCCGCCTACCGCAACGACCGGGTCGCGGTCACGGCGATGGTGTTCGGCGTGCTCGGGATCGTCGTGCCGGGGCTGTGCCTCATCGCGATCGCCTTCGGGCACCTGGGCCTGCGCCGGCTGCGGACCTCCTACGAGGGCGGGCGCGGGCTCGCGGTGGCCGGGCTCGCCCTCGGGTACGCGATGACCGCAGTGTGGACAGGGCTGTTCCTCCTGTTCCTCTCCGCGCGGACACTGATCTGAGCGAGCCGCGGCACGCAGGTAGCCTGCGGACGTGAAGCCCTTCCTGCTGATCTCCACCCGTTCCGAGGACGACGCCGCCGACTCGGAGTACGCGTCGATGCTCGCGCTGGGCGGACTCGCCGAGACCGAGCTCGAGTGGCTGCGGCTCGAGGCGGAGCCGCTGCCGGACCTCGACCTCGAGGCCTACTCGGGCATCATCCTCGGCGGCAGCCCCTTCACCAGCTCGGTGCCCGACGAGCACAAGAGCGACACCCAGCGCCGGGTGGAGGCCGAGCTCAGCGGCCTGCTCGACGTGCTGGTGGAACGCGACTACCCCTTCTTCGGGGCCTGCTACGGCATCGGCACGCTCGCCCGGCACATCGGCGGGGTCCTCGACGGCACCTACTCCGAGCCAATCAGCGCCCCGGTCATCTCCCTCACCGACGAGGGCCGCGCCGACCCCGTCCTCGCGGGCATGCCGACGTCCTTCCAGGCCTTCGTCGGCCACAAGGAGGCGTGCACGCACCTGCCGGAGAGCGCCGTCATCCTCGCGACCTCCGAGCACTGCCCGGTGCAGATGTTCCGGGTGCGCTCCAACCTCTACGGCACCCAGTTCCACCCCGAGCTCACACTCGAGGCGCTCGTCGAGCGGATGACCGTCTATCGGCACGCCGGCTACTTCGACCCCGACGACTTCGACGAGGTCCACCGCGAGGTCGCGGCCGCCGACGTCTCCGCGGCCGGACAGATTCTCACGAACTTCGTCCGGCGCTACGCGCGCTGAGGAACGGCAAACGGCCCGGGCCCCCGCTGGGGGACCCGGGCCGCGCTGGCGGTAGCGGTGGGATTTGAACCCACGGTGGCTTGCACCACACAGCATTTCGAGTGCTGCACCTTCGGCCGCTCGGACACGCTACCTCGGCGACCGAGTGTACCGGCCGGCGCGCCCGAGCCACTAATCGCCGGGCGCCGACAGCGCTGTGGGCCTCGCCTCAGGCCTGCTCCCTCAGGATCGCCGCCGGCGTGCCGATCGGTCGACATGGTGGGGAACAAGTCTTTCGAGAGGTAGGCCAGACCAGTGCGAGCAACGGCGCCGACAGGAGTCGCGCGCACCTTCGGCGAGGACGAGATCATCGTCTCCAAGACCGACCTCAAGGGTCGGATCACCTATGCCAACGACGTCTTCCTGCGGGTGTCGGCGTACGCCGAGGACGAGGTCCTCGGCCACCCGCACAGCCTCATCCGCCACCCGGAGACGCCCCGCGGCCTGTTCCACCTCCTGTGGGAGACCATCCAGGCCGGGGACGAGATCTTCGCCTACATCAACAACCTCGCGAAGGACGGCGCCCACTACTGGGTGCTCGCCCACGTGACGCCCACCCGCGACAGCCGCGGCGCCGTCGTCGGCTACCACTCCAGCCGCCGCTCGCCCTCGCCGGCGGCGGTCGCCCGGGTCGGGACGCTCTACGCCGGCATGCGCGCCGCCGAGGCGAGGCACCGGCGAGCCTCCGAGGCCGCCGTCGCCTCCCGTGCCGCGCTCGAGGAGCAGCTGGCCGGGCAGCCCTACGACGAGCTGGTGTGGGGGCTCGTCGGGGAGGGACGGGCATGAGACGCAGGCAGGACGCCGCCCGGATCGCCGAGCTCGAGGCCGAGCTGGCCGCTCACCACGCAGCTCGGGCTACCGTCACCGCAGTCGTCGCACGCGCCGCGGCCGGTGACCTCGAGGCCCGGGTCCCGGCCCTGGACGAGGACGCCCACGCGCTGCGGGACGGGGTCAACAGGCTTCTCGACGTCACCGACGCCTTCGTCCGCGAGTCGCAGGCGGCGCTGTCCGCTGCCGCGAGCGGTCGCTTCCACCGCCGCTTCCTCCAGCAGGGCATGCCGGGCAGCTTCCGCGAGGGGGCCGCGCGGATCGACGCCGGGCGGGCCTCCATGGCCGACGGCGCTCACCGCCTCGCCGAGCAGGTGGCCGCCCGGACGAGCTTCGCCGGCTCCGCGCTCGCGGCCTCGGCGCAGGTCACGGCCGACCTCGGTGAGGTGGCGACCTCCACGAGCAGCCTCGCGGCGTCGACCGCCACCGCGGTCAGCGAGGCGCGGGCGGCGCTGGACACCATGCAGGAGCTGGAGGAGGCGTCGGCCGCCACGGCGGAGGCGGTCACCCTCATCAGCACGGTGGCCGCGCAGACCCGCATGCTCGCGCTCAACGCCACCATCGAGGCCGCACGGGCGGGCGATGCGGGCCGCGGCTTCGCCGTCGTCGCCCACGAGGTGCGCTCGTTGGCGGACGAGACGGCAACGTCCGCCGCGCGGATCGGCGCCCAGATGGAGGCCGCCATCGCCTCGGCCCACGAGGCCGCCGCGACCATCGACCGGATCGCCGGGCTCGTCGGCGAGATGGACACGCAGGTGGGGACCATCACGGCGGCCACGGGCGAGGGCTCCACGCTCGCGGAGATGGTCCACTCGCTGCGTGAGCAGATCGGCACCTTCGCCGGCTGAGCGGACCGGCGGGCCCGGGGCTAGCTGTACTCAGCCATCACGTTGCTGACGCTCGGCTGATCGGGGGCTGGCCGCCGAGTGCGGTGTGGCGGCGTTCAGTGTTGTAGGTGTGCAGCCATGGGGCAAGGGCGTCGCGGCGGTGTTGGTTGCTGGCGAAGACATGGCGGTAGGCCCACTCGGTTTGCAGGGTGCGGTTGAAGCGTTCGACCTTGCCGTTCTGCCAGGGGCAGTGGGGTCGGATGAACTTCTGCACCGCCCCGAGCTGGGCGACCGCCTCGGCGAACGCCCGCCCGTGGCGGTAGGCGAAGGCGTTGTCGGTCATCACCCGCTCGATGCGCTCGATGCCCATTGAGGCGAAGTAGGCCGCCGCGCGCAGCAGGAACCCGGCGCAGGTCTCGGACTTCTCGTCGTCGTGGATCTCGCTGTAGGCCAGGCGGGAGTGGTCATCGACCATGGAGTGGACGTAGTCGTAGCCGATGCGCTGGGTCTTGTCCTTCTTCACGTTGCCCCGGCCGTGGGCGCGCCACCCGCCCCCGTCGGGGATCTTGCCGAGCTTCTTCACGTCGACGTGGACCAGATCCCCGGGCCGGTCACGCTCATAGCGCACCGCGGTGGCCTTGGAGGAGCGGATCTGCTCACCCGTCATCGGGTCCAGCTCCCGCAGGTACGGCACACCGGCCCGGCGCAGCACCCGCGACACCGTGCGGGCCGGCACGCCGAGCTCGGCGCCGATCCAGTCCGGCCCACGGCGGTGGGCCTGGCGGCAGGCCACGATCTGCGCGGCCACCTGCGCGGTCGTCTGCCGCGGGCTGCGGTGAGGGCGGCTGGAGCGGTCATGCAGCCCCGCCTCGCCCTCCTGGTCGTAGCGCTTGAGCCAGTAGTGGGCGCACTGCCGCGAGACGCCCATCGCCTTGGCGGTGTGGGCCACCGCCCACCCCTCCTGCCGCACGCGCTGCACCAGCAGCAGGCGTCCGTGGAACGTCAGACGGGCATTACGGTGGGACACGAGGACCTCCGGGTGTTGGGCGTGACTCTCGACAAGCCACACCTCACCCGGAGGTCCTCCCTACGTCAACGACCGACCGGCAGTGTCACCAACCTCCTGGCTGAGTACAGCTAGCCTCGGCCGGGTGGACCCGCAACGCCCCCTCATCGTCGCGCCGCCGGCCGACGCCGCCCGGCCCGAGCCGGAGGACGTCCCGGCCGCGCTGGCGCCCGTCGTCGAGCTGCTGTCCGGCACGACGGTCGCGGCGCTGACCGGGGCCGGGCTCTCGACCGACTCAGGCGTGCCCGACTATCGCAGTCCCGGCTCCCCGCCGCGGCGGCCGATGACGCTGCAGGAGTTCATCGCCACCGAGGAGCACCGCCGCCACTACTGGGCGCGCAACCACCTCGGCTGGCGCCACCTGCGCGACGTCAACCCCAACGCCGGCCACGCGGCACTGGCGCTCATGGAGTACGAGGGCACGGTCAACGGGGTCGTCACCCAGAACATCGACCTCCTCCACCTCAAGGCCGGCTCCCGCAACGTCGTCCACCTCCACGGCCGCTTCGACCAGGTGGTCTGCCGTGACTGCGGGCGCACCTTCTCCCGGGAGGCCCACGATCAGGCCCTGTCCGCGCTCAACCCGGGCTGGCGGGAACGGCACGTCGACGACGTCGAGGTTGCCCCGGACGCCGACGCCGCCCTGGAGAGCACCGCCGACTTCCGCGTCGCGCCCTGCCCACGCTGCGGGGGCACCCTCATGCCCGACGTCGTCTTCTTCGGCGGGACGACGCCGAAGGAGCGGGTGGACCACGCCCGGGCGATCGTCGACGAGGCCGACGCGCTGCTCGTCGCCGGGTCCTCGCTGGCGGTCATGTCCGGGCTGCGCTTCGTCCGCCAGGCCGCCAAGGCCGGCAAGCCGGTGGTCATCCTCACCCGGGGCGAGACACGCGGGGACGACCTCGCGACGGCGAAGGTCGAGGTCAGCACGACCGTCGCCCTCCCCTACCTCGCGCAGACCCTCCGCCCCCGGTTGACATAGCCGCGAGAGCCGAGCTGCCGCCGAGAGCGCAGTTGTTACCGACAGCCGGCCTGCGCCGTCGAGATCCTGCGCACAGGTTCGCGACACGCTGCCGACACGCCGGGACAGGTGACGAATAGGGGGCACCTCGTGGGGCTTCTGCGCAGAACGCGATCAGCTGGACATCGAGGAATCCGGCTGTCGGCGGGAGGGGCGAGCCGTCAGCGGCGGGGGGCGAAGAAGTCGCGCAGCAGGCGCGCCGAGCGCTCCTCCTCGACGCCACCGACCACCTCGGCGCGGTGGTTGAGCCGCGAGTCCCGCACGACGTCGCGGATCGAGCCGCACGCGCCGGCCTTGGGGTCCCAGGCGCCGAAGACGACGCGGTCGACGCGGGAGAGCACCACCGCGCCGGCACACATCGTGCAGGGCTCGAGGGTGACGACGAGCGTGCAGCCCTCGAGGCGGACGTCACCGGTGGCGGCGGCCGCGGCGCGCAAGGCGAGGACCTCGGCGTGGGCGGTGGGGTCCCGGTCGACCTCACAGCGGTTGTGCGCCGTCGCGACCGCTCGGCCCTCCCGGTCCAGGACGACGGCGCCGACCGGCACGTCCCCGCCCGCGAGCGCCCGCTCGGCGAGCTCCAGGGCAGTGTTCATCGCCACGGTCCACGGTGCCATGGGTCCCATCCTGCACGCCGCCGCCCGGGCACCGGTACGTTCTACCCATGCGCCTGCACGTCGCGGACCACCCGCTCATCGCCCACAAGCTCACCGTCCTGCGGGACGTGCGCACCGAGTCGCCCACCTTCCGGCTGCTCGTCGACGAGCTCGTCACCCTCCTCGCCTACGAGGCGACCCGTGAGGTGCAGACCGAGCAGGTGGAGATCGCCACGCCGGTCGCGCGCACCACGGGCACGCACCTCGCGGCGCCGCGCCCACTCGTCGTGCCGATCCTGCGCGCGGGCCTGGGGATGCTCGACGGCATGACCCGCCTGCTCCCCACCGCCGAGGTCGGCTTCCTCGGGATGCAGCGCGACGAGCAGACCCTCGAGGCGATCACCTACGCCAACCGGCTGCCCGAGGACCTCAGCGGCCGCCAGGTCTTCGTCCTCGACCCCATGCTCGCGACCGGGAACACGCTCATCGCGGCAATCGAGTACCTCCTCGACCGCGGCGCCCGCGACGTCACGGCCATCTGCCTGCTCGTCGCACCCGAGGGCCTGCGGACGGTGGAGCAGGCGGTCGGGACGCGCGGTGAGGTCAAGATCGTCACCGCCGCCGTGGACGAGCGCCTCGACGAGAACGCCTACATCGTCCCCGGCCTCGGCGACGCCGGCGACCGCCTCTACGGCGTGGTCTGAGCCGCCCGTCTCCCACTGTGCGCCCGTCGGGTGCACTCTGCTCCCGCTCGGTCGGCCGGGAGCAGAGTGCACCGGCGGGCGCAGTTGTTTCCGCGCCCGCCATCAGTGTTACTCGTGTTACCAATGTGACATGTGAGGCCGGTGGGTCTAACCTGAGCGCGGACACATGGCTCGACGGCCCGCTGCACCCTCCCGCCGTCGACGCCTCGGCTAGTCACGGGCAGGGACGCACACGTGCGCAGGCGGAGGAGGAGCCGTCGTGGCATCTGACCCGCAGGCACGGACCGGCGCACGCCGTCCGCGCCGCACCGCTACGCGCGTGGGTGCCGTCGCGGCCTCCTTCGTCCTCACCCTCACGGTGCTCGCGAGCACCGTGACCGCCGCACCGACGCTGCCCGCCTGGGTGCTCCTGCCGCTCGAGGCCAGCGGCATGCCGGCTCACATGACCGGCGGCACCGTCGTCACGACGACGCCGGACCGCGCGGACATCAGCATCTCGCTGGCCGACTACGCCGCCCAGGAGCGCGTCACCGAGGCCACCCTCGCTGCCGCCGCGGACGCCACCAAGGCCCGCACGGAGTCCCTCGCGTCGCGCGCGCAGCGCCCCGAGAAGGCCGTGCCCGCGGTCGCGATGAACGAGAGCCCTGTGTCCACGCCCGGCGGGGACAACCCCGTGCTGATTCCCGACGCCGGTGAGGAGACCCTCCCCGAGCCGGAGCCCACGACCGCACCCGCGCCCGAGGTGACCGAGGAGCCGTCCCCGGAGCCAGAGGTCACCGAGGAGCCGGAGCCCGAGCCCACCGAGGAGCCCGAGCCGCCGGTCACGGCCGACCCCGCGCCCGCACCGGAGGCACCATCCACCGCTGCGCCGGAGCCCACGCTTGAGGAGCCGGCCGGGGAGCCCACTTCTCCGGAGGAGGGCAGCACGCCGAGCCCGAGCCCGTCGGCCACCCCGTCCCCGGCGCCCAACCCGACGCCCAGCGCCACGCCGACTCCCACGCCGTCCGCGACGCCGAAGCCCACGCCGACGCCGACACCCAGCCCTACGCCGTCCGCGACGCCGAAGCCGAAGCCCACGCCGACGCCCACCCCGACGCCTACTCCGAAACCGACGCCCACGCCCACCCCGCCGCCCGGCGACACCGGGACGGCCCGCAGCACGCTGTTCGCCCTGCTCAACATCTTCCGCCAGGCCAACGGTCTGCCGCCGGTCGCGTACAACACGCACCTGCAGGGCGTCGCCCAGGGCTGGGCCAACCACCTCGCGGACTGGGAGCCGGCCAACATGAGCAGCTCCCACAACCCCCGCATGACCCAGCAGGTCGGATGCCGTGGGTACAGCACGGGGACCTGGGGCTCGTGCAGCGAGCTCATCGTGCGCAACACCGGTGGCGCGTCGATGAACTTCAACACCCTGCTCACCTGGCTGCACACCTGGTGGACCCAGTCGCCCAACCACCGGCCGTGGATGCTCAGCGACACCTACACGCACGTCGGCTACGGCTTCGCCTGGAGCGAGGACCGCGTGCCCTACGCCGTCACGGTCATCGCCCAGAAGCACTGACCCGCTAGCGCACCTGGAAGCCCTGCTCCGCCTGAGGGTCCTCGACGCGCACGTCGACGTCCTCGACCCGCGCGGCGGGCGGGCCCTCGTGGAGCCAGCGCAGCACCTGGTCGACGGCGGTCTCCTCACCCTCGAGGACGGCCTCCACCCGCCCGTCGGGCAGGTTGCGCACCCAGCCGGCCACGCCGGCGCGCTCGGCCTGAGCCGCGCAGGCCATGCGGAACCCGACGCCCTGGACCCGGCCGGTGACGGTCACGTAGCAGCGCCGCATCACTCCTCCTCGGCAAGCACCTCGGCGGTCTGGCCGACGACGCCGACCATCCACCCGGCGTCGGGCACCGCGGCCACGTCCGTCGCCGCAATCTGGACGACGACGGCGTACCCCTCGCCGCCCGCCGACCCCAGGTACCACGAGCCTGCCATCTCGCCGGGCGCGCTGCCGCCCTTGAAGCCGACGTACTCCCAGTCCTCGGTGGCCTCGATGCCCGGGTTGAGCGCGAGGATGCCGAGCACCGTCTCGTCGCCGCTCTCCTGCAGGCCGGCGTGCGCGCGACACAGGTCCTGCGCCGTGGCGAACCAGTCCAGCCCGTCGGGCCAGATGACGTCCTGGGCGAGCGCCGGGTCGAGGGCGACCTCGCCGCCGGGGAGGCCGGCGAGGATTTCCTCGCGCCCGGCGGCGTCCGCAGCGGCCCACCGCTCGCGCAGCTCGGGGTCGGTGAAGCCGAGCTGGAACAGCTCCCGGGTGGTGACGAGCGGGGTGAGCAGCGCGGGGTCGTGGTGTCCGAGCCGCTCGACCGCCGCGAGCACGGCCGCGCGCCCCACGGCGTCGATGAGGAGGTCGGTGGCCGTGTTGTCGCTGATGGAGATCATCAGCTCGGCCGCGTCGCGAACGCTCACCTCGTGGCCGGCGGGCTCCTCCTGGAGGACGCCTGAGGGCAGGGAGCGCAGGTCGTCGGTGAGCGTGAGGGTGTCCTCCCACGCGAGCGTGCCGTCGGCGACGGCCTGCCGGACGGCGTCGAGGACGTAGAGCTTGACGATCGAGCCGATCGGCCGTGCGACGTCGGACTCGCGCTCGTGGAGCGGCTCGCAGGTGGCGCCGTCGGCGACGAGGACGGAGGTCTCGGCGTCGAGGCCCGCGAGCGCGGCGTCGAGGTCCTCCAGGGAGGTGACGTCCGGGACGGCGCGCGTCGCCTCGAAGAACAGGGTGCTCATCCGGCCGTCGGGCTCGGTGACGACGTGGAGGAGGAAGCGGCCGTCCTGCGCCGCGAGCGGCAGCTGGGCTGCGTCCTCGGTGCCGTCGTAGCCCTCGACGACGTAGGGGCCACCGGCCCGCAGCTGGGCAAAGACGGCGGCCACCTGAGCCGCTGGCACCTCTGCGAGGAAGGCCTCGGCGAAGTGCTCCCGCGCCTCCTCGGCGCCGGGCCCCTCGTCCGCGGCGAGCTGCTCGAGCACCCATGCCGCGGCCTGTCCCGCCCGCGTCTGCGGGAGGGTGACGCCGTCGGCGATGCTCACCTCCTCGGTGGGCGCGGGCGGCGCGGACGACGACGGCGCACCCTCCGGGTCCTCCGTCTCACCTGCCCCGCACGCACCGACAAGGAGCAGCAGCGCGAGCGTTGCAGGTGCGGTCCGACATCTCCCCCGAGTCATGGCGACGATCCTCCCAGACGCCTGCGAGGATGCGGCCATGTCTGCACCTCCCCGCCTCGGCCCGCCCCTCCCGGACGTCCTCGGTGAGCCGTGGGTGCAGCGCCGCATCGCCCTGCGCCCCTCGCCCGACTACGACGGGCAGCCCGAGGCCGTCCTCGTCCACCGCCGCGAGACGCCGAGCCGGCAGGCCGTGCTCTACCTCCACGGCTTCACCGACTACTTCTTCCAGGCCGCCCACGCCGAGCGCTGGGTGGCGGCCGGGCTCGACTTCTACGCCCTGGACCTGCGGATGAGCGGGCGGGCGCTCGGGGAGCAGACCCGCGCGGGGGACGTGCGCGACCTGCACCACCACGACGAGGAGATCGGCGTGGCGCTCGACGCGATCCGCGCCGACGGGCACGAGCAGGTCGTCCTGCTCGGCCACTCCACCGGCGGTCTCATCGCGGTGACCTGGGTCGACCGATACCCGGGACAGGTGGACGCCGTCGTCCTCAACAGCCCGTGGCTCGAGCACAACGGGCCGTGGGCGGAGAGGGTCATCCTCACCCGGGTCATCCGCCTGCTCGCCCGGTGGCTGCCGAGCGTCGTCGTCAGCCACCTGGACGAGCCGTACGGACGGTGGCTGCGCGAGCAGGGCTGGGACTACGACCTCGCGTGGAAGCCCGTCGAGGGCTTCCCGATGCGCGCGGGGATGGCCGCCAGCGTGCGCCGCGAGCACGCGCGGGTGGCGCGGGGGCTGGCGGTCGACGTGCCGGTGCTGCTGTGCTGCTCCACCCGCTCCGGCTCGCCGTCCTCGCCCACCGCGGAGGAGCTGCGCAGCGCCGACTGCGTCCTCGACGTGCGGCACATGGTGGACCGCGCCCCGCGCCTGGGCTCGGACGTCAGCGTCGTCCGGGTGCACGGCGGGGTCCACGACCTCGCCCTGTCGCCAGGACCGGCGCGCGAGGCCTACGAGCGCACCGCCGTCGAGTGGGTGACGGAGCGGCTCGCGGCCTCGCGGGACGGCGGGGTCTAGCCGGCCCTGCGGGCCGGGCCCTCGTCGTCGCCGGTCTCGGCCCTGTCGTCGGAGGGGAGCTCGCTCGTGACGTCCTGCACGGCGCGCTTGACCTCGAGGTCCACGGTGTCGCGCAGCGTGGAGCCCCTCATGAGGATCGCCGCGACGAGGGCGATGACGGCGAGGACCCCCATGATGAGGAAGATGAGGTCCATCCCGTCGCCGTAGGCGCTGCGGACGATCGCCTCGACGTCGTCGGGCAGGGCCGCGACGTCGAGGCTGCCGCCGGCGGCCAGCGTGCCGGCCGGGATGCCCGCATCCGCGAGCCGGGACACGAGCAGGGTGGCGATGTGCGCGGAGAGCACCGCGCCGAGCACCTGCACCCCGATGGCGCCGCCGAGGGACCGGAAGAAGGCGACGGCGGAGCTGGCGGCGCCCATGTCCTTGAGCGAGACCGTGTTCTGGACCGCGAGGACGAGGTTCTGCATCGAGGCGCCCTGGCCGATGCCCATGAGCGCCAGGTAGATCCCCAGCACCCACAGCGGCGTGGACACCCCGATCGTCGCCATGAGCGCGACGCCCACGGCCTGGATCGTGATGCCGCCGACGACGTAGCGCTTCCACGTGCCGCGCGCGCTGACGAGCCGGCCGGCGATCGTCGAGGAGAGGAAGACGCCGAGCATCATCGGGACCATGAGCAGGCCCGACTCCGTGGGGCCGTAGCCGCGGCCGATCTGGAAGTACTGGCCGAGGAAGACCGGGGCGGCGAACATCACGGTGCCGACGGCGAAGCTCGCGACGATGCTCAGGGCGGTGGTGCGCTCGGTGAGGATCCACATCGGCACGACGGGCTCGGCGGCCCGCAGCTCGACGAGGACGAAGGCGACCGTCCCGAGGACCGCACCGCCGAGCATGGCGGCGGACTGCCACGAGACCCACGCGAAGCTCGTGTCGACGAAGGACAGCCAGAGCAGCAGGAGGGTGACGGACAGGACGATGAGGGCCGAGCCCCAGTAGTCGATCTTCGGCTTGCGGCGCGTGCTCGGCGGCACGTGCAGGCGCCGGTGGAGCACCCAGATCGCGATGAGCGAGAACGGGATGGCGCTCCAGTAGCACCAGCGCCAGCCCAGCCACGGGGTGTCGACGATGACGCCGCCGATGAGCGGGCCCGACACGGTCGCCACCGCCATGACGGCGCCCATGTAGCCGTTGTACCGCCCGCGCTCACGCGGGGAGATGATCGTGGCGATCGTCGTCTGGACGAGTGCCATCTGCGCGCCCATGCCCACGCCCTGGATGACGCGGTAGGCGATGAGCGTGTTCGCGCTCTGCGCGGACCCGGCGAGCAGCGAGCCGACGCTGAACAGGCCGATCGCGAGCAGGAGGAGCTTCTTCTTGTCGAAGAGGTCCGCGAGCTTGCCGAAGATCGGGGTGCTCGCGGTCGAGGCCAGGAGGGCCGCGGTGACGATCCACGTGTACTGCAGCTGGGTGCCGCCGAGGTCGGCGATGATGACCGGCAGCGCGTTGCCGACGATCGTGCCGGAGAGCATGGCGACGAAGAGCGCGAGGAGCAGGCCGGTGAAGACCTTCATGACCTCGCGGTGCTTGGCCTCCTCCACCTCGGTGCGGCGGCCGGGGCGGGGCATGCGATCCGGGCGGGCCATCAGCGCGCCACCTCCTGGGTCGCGTCGAGGAAGCGGGCGACCGTGCCCAGGACGTCGGTGAGCTGGGCGACGTCGTTCTCGCTCCAGTCGGTGAGGGCGGACTCGAGGTGGCGACGGCGCAGCTGACGGATCGCCGCGAGCGCCTCCTCCCCCGTGGGCGTGAGCCGCAGGAGCGCGGCGCGCGCGTCCGCCGGGTCCTGACGGCGCTCGACGCTGCCGTCCTGCTCGAGCGGGCTCACGTGCCGGCTGACCACGGACGGGTCGACGAGCAGGTCCTCGGCCACGTCCGCGATGCGGCACTCCCCCTGGCGGGCGAGTGAGGCGAGGACGGCCACCTGGGAGGCGGGCCGGCCGGACTCCCGGGAGAGGCGGACGGTGAGGTTGCGGTGGCGACGGGTGAGGTCGGCCAGCGCGTCGATGAGGCCTTCGAGGACGTCGTGCTGAGCTGCGGTCACGATGACCCACGGTAACCCTTACATGCAGCATGCATCTATACCGGAGCTCGGTGAGGTCGCCCACCCCCGGGACCAAAGCCCCTTCCGCCCTCACCCCGCCTCCAGCGCCGCCTCCCCGCCGACAGCTGACTTGTTACTCCAACGCGCGGCCGGCGCAGGAACAACTCAGCTGTCGGCGAAGGGGTGGGTGCGGTGGGTCGGTGCGGTGGGTCAGTGGGTGCGGAGGGCCTTGATGAGCTCGTCCTTGTTCATGCTCGAGCGGCCCTCGATGCCGATCTCCGCGCGCGGTCCTGGAGGTCGTCGACCGTCCAGTCCTCGTAGGAGCCGGACTGGCCGCCCTTCTCCCCCACGTCGCTGCGCGAGCTGTTCGCCGCGGCGTTGGCGATGCGGGCCGACTTCTCCTTGGAGTTGCCCTCGTCGCGGAGGGACTCGTAGAGCTCCTTGTCCTTGACGCTGGGGCCGGGGTCCTGCTTGCCGGGCATGTGCCGCCTCCTTCTCGTCGGGCCTCCAGGATCCGCCGGGGACGCGGGCCGTGCATCCGCAGGGTGTCCACCCCTCGGTGGACACGGCCTCCACCCGGGAGGGGACGGCGACGGCGCGGGATCAGTCCACCGCCCGACGCGTCGCGGGGGGTCGCGGCCGGACGCTGGAGCCATGACAGCCCACGCCCCCGCCCCGCCACCATCCACCACCACCGCGGTGCCGGTCCTCAGCACCCGCGGGCTCACCAAGACCTACGGGATGACGACGGCGCTGGCCGGTGTCGACGTCGACCTCCGGGCCGGGGAGTCGGTCGCCGTCATGGGAGCCTCCGGCTCCGGCAAGACGACCCTGCTCCACTGCCTCGCCGGGATCGTGCGGCCGAGCAGCGGCCAGGTCCTGCTCTCCACGAGCCACGGCCCCGTCGTCATCAGCACCATGTCCGACGCCGAGCGCTCCAGGCTGCGCCGCGAGCGCCTGGGCTTCGTCTTCCAGGAGGGGCTGCTCATCCCCGAGCTCACCGCCGTGGAGAACGTCGCGATGGCGCTCATGCTCCAGGGGGTCGGGCGGCCGGCGGCCGAGCACCACGCCGCCGTCTGGCTGCAGTACCTCGGCCTGGCCGGGATGGAGGACCGCCGCATCGGCCAGCTGTCCGGTGGTCAGGCCCAGCGCGTCGCGATCGCCCGGGCGCAGGTGACCGGCGCGGAGGTCGTCTTCGCGGACGAGCCCACCGGCGCCCTGGACAGCGACACCTCCCGCGAGGTCATGCAGGCCCTGCTCCACGCCACGACCGGTGCCGGACGCACCCTCGTCGTCGTCACCCACGACGAGACGGTCGCCGCGCAGTGCTCCCGTGTCCTGCGGCTGCGGGACGGGCGCGTCGTCGGGGACTCCCGCTCATGAGCACCGTGACGGGCCCGTCCCCCGCGCCCACGCAGGCTCCTCCCCGCCGCCGCCCGGCAGCGCGCCGGAGTGGTGCTCCCGGTCGGCCTGCTCCTCGCCCGTCGGGGCAGCGCGGTCGGCGGTGCTGCTCCTGCCGGTCGTCGCCTTCGCAGCGACGACGACGCTCCTTCTCGTCGTCCTCGCCGGCGCCCTGTCCTTCCGCCAGTGGGACGACAGCTACGCGCTCTCCTACCAGCTCTTCGCGGCCCTCGCCGTCGTCCTGCTCGTCGTCCCGCTCGCCTCCCTCGGTGGCGCCGCGGCGCGGCTCTCGGCCCGACGCCGCGACGACCGCCTCGCCACGCTGCGCCTCCTCGGGGCGACGACGGCGACGGTCGCCAGGATGACCGTGCTCGAGGCGGCGACCGTCGCGCTGATCGGCGCGCTCGCCGGTGTTGTCGGGTACGTCGTCCTCGCTCCCTTCGTCCAGCTCATCCACTTCCGCGGTGAGCCGATCGGCAGCGCCTTCTGGCTGGCACCGTGGCTCGTCGCCCTCGCGGTCCTCGCCGTCGTGCTCCTCGCCGCCGTGAGCGCCGTCGTCGGCCTGCGGCAGGTGAGCATCTCCCCGCTCGGGGTCCGGCGCCGGACCGACGCCCCCACGATCGGGTGGGTGCGGGCCGCCGTCAGCGTCGTCGTCATCGGCGCCGCCGCCGTCGCGATGCAGGGCAGCTACGCGGACCTCGCCGTCATGATGGCCGTCCTCCTCGGGGGCTTCGGGGGCGTGCTCGCGGTGCTCAACCTGCTCGGCCCGTGGGTGGTCGCGCGGCTCGCGCGCCGCCAGCTGCGGCGGGCGCACACGCCGGCGCAGCTGCTGGCCGCCCGCAGCATGGCGCAGTCGCCCAAGGCGGTGTGGCGGCAGGTCAGCGGCGTCGTCATGGCGTGCTTCGTCGCGGTCGTGGCCGGCAGCGGCGTCGCGGTCATGGGCGTGAGCGCCGACATGAGCAGCCGGGATGACCAGATGCTCCTCGTGGACGTCCAGACGGGCATCGTCATCACGCTCGTCGCCACCTTCCTCATGGTCGCCGTGTCCGCCGGCGTCACCCAGGCCGCCGAGGTCCTCGACCGCGCCGAGCTCTACCGCAGCCTGGACCGGCTCGGGATGCCGGAGGCGACGATGGTCGCGGCCCAGCGCCGCACGGTGATGAAGCCTCTCGTCGTCGTCACGGTCATCGCGGTGGCCGCCTCGGGCACGCTCGTCCTCCCGCTCGTCGGGATCGCCGTCGTCACCGCGCCCGTCTCGGTCCTCATCACCGCGGCGAGCATCGTCGGTGGCGTGCTGCTCGTCCGGCTCGGGGTCACGACGTCCCGGACCGTGCTCCGCGGCGTCCTGGCCGAGGGGAGGTCGTGATGGTCCCCGTCCCCGTCCCGCTCGAGGAGGCCGAGGTCCGGCTGCGGCGCGCGCTGGTGCTGCTGGCGCTCTTCGTCCTCGGCTGCGCGGTGGTCGCCGCCGGCGCCGCCCTGGGCCTGGGTGCGGTGTGGCAGGACGTCCACGAGTGGGTGTTCTCCCGCGTGACGGGTGACCAGCTCGGCGGGTGACAGCCCGGCGCCCTGCACCGGCCCTCGCCGGGGTAGCGTGCGAGCCGTGAGCGACGTCGAGATCACCGTCCGCGGCTCGAGCCGCATGTTCCACCCGGCCGAGCGGGCCACCGTCCACGCGCGGGTCGGTCTCGAGGGCCCGGACGCGGACCGCGTGTACGCCGCCGTCGTCGAGCAGGCGAGCCGGCTGCACACGAGCGTCACGGCACTCCACGACCCCGCGCACGGGCCGGTGACCTGGTGGTCCGCACAGGACGTCCGCACCTGGGCCCAGCGTCCGTGGAACACGGAGGGCAAGCAGCTACCGCTCGTCCATCACGCCCGCACCGAGCTGCGCGTGAAGTTCCGCGACTTCACCAGGCTGAGCCGCTGGCTGTCCGAGGCGGCCACGGTGCCGGGGTTTGGCGTCGACCGGGTGGAGTGGGCCCTGACCGCCGCGCGCAGGCAGGAGCTCGAGCACCGCGCCCGGTCCGGGGCGGTGGAGGAGGCCCGGGCGAAGGCCGGCGCCTACGCCGCGGCGCTCGGGCTCGACGGCGTCCGTGCCGTCGCGCTCGCCGACGCCGGCATGCTCGGAGACGGGCTCCACCCGATCGACGACGGCGGCGCACCGTTCGCGCGGGCCATGGCCGCCCCGGCGGGTGACACCCTGCAGCTCGTCCCGGAGGACATCGAGATCACGGCACAGGTCGACGCCCGGTTCGTCGCGGTCAGCCCGTAGGCAGCCCGGTCGGCAGGCCGTCGATGCTCACGCGGTTCTTCTGCTGCTGGTAGTCGCGGACCGCGTCGGGGCCGCGGCTGTCCGCCCAGGCCGGCATGAGGTCGCGCTGCTCGACGTACTCGTAGAGCGGCACCCCGAAGCCGCACGAGGTCTGGACGAGGTCCACCGCGAGCTCAAAGACGTTGCGGGCGCCGCTCATCGGCGGGAAGTGGGCGAGTACCTCCTCCCAGTCCGGGTCGCCCGCGTGGATGGCGCGGGCGGTGCCGTAGAGCCGCATGATGAGCGGCTTGCCCTCGAAGGAGCAGAACATGAGGGTCATCCGCGGCGTGTCGAGGATGTGGGCCGCGGTCTCGTTCCCGCTCCCCGTCCCGTTGAGCCAGATGACCCGGTCGGGGCCGAGGACCCGCAGGGAGTCCAGGCCCTTGGGGGAGACGTTGACCCGCCCGTCGCGCGCCGCCGTGCCGACGAAGTACATGTGCTGGCGCTCGATGAAGGACCGGTGCTTCTCGGAGATGCTCGGGTACTGCCGCATGACGCGCAGTGTGCCAGGTCACCCGGGCGCCGCCCCTGAGAGCGCCGACAGCCGGACCCTCCCGCGGGAGGAATCCGGCTGTCGGCGCTCTAGAGAAGGTGGGTCAGGCGACCTTGGCGGTGCCGGTCACCTCCTTGGCGGCCGCTGCCGGCGCCGGTGCCTGGCCGACGGCGCGGCGGATACCGAGGGTGTCGGTCCCGTTGCCGTCCCAGTCACCCACGTGCACCTCGTCGCCCACGCGACCGAAGGTCAGCACGCGGTCCGCGTCCCCGCCACGCAGGGAGTTGTTCACGTGGAAGACCCGGCCCCGCTGGATCGCCAGCGTGTCGGTCCCGTTGCCGTCCCAGTCACCCGCGAGGGTGACGTCGGCGGCGCGGCCGTAGGTGAACACCGTGTCGGCGTCCCCGCCACGCAGGGAGTTCTTCACGTGGTACGTCGCGGCCCGGCGCACCGCGAAGGTGTCCGTCCCGTTGCCGTCCCAGTCACCCACGAGCACCGTGTCGGCCTCCCGGCCGTAGCGGAACACCGAGTCGGCGTCACCGCCGCGCAGGGAGTTCTTCACGTGGTACTCGTTGCCACGGCGCACCGCGAAGGTGTCCGTGCCGTCCCCGTCCCAGTCACCCACGAGGATCGTGTCACCGGGCCGGCCGTAGGTGAGGACCACATCGGCGTCCCCGCCCTGCTGGGCGTTGGACACGTGGAACACGTTGCCGCGGCGGACCGCGATCGTGTCCACCCCGTCCCCGTCCCAGTCACCGATCAGGACCTCGTCGACCCAGCGGCCGTACATGAAGTGCACGTCCGCGGAGCCCCGCCACGAGTTCGACAGGTGGAACTCCGCCGTCCGCCGGTCCGGCTGCGGCTCGGGGTCCGGGCCCGGGTCCCCGCCCTCGGTGGAGAAGGTGTGCTCCCACTCCGCCGTGGCACCGTCAACGAGCACGAAGCCCTCCAGCGCCCGGGCGGTCACGGTGACCGTGCCGGTGCCCGGGTGGGTCCCCGCGTCGACGACCTCGCCGTCGAGGACGTACTCCACGCCCTCGACCGCGGGGACCGTGAACGTGTCCTCCGCCGTGCCGTCCTCGTCGGAGAACGTCACCGCCGCAGGCGTCACCTCCACGGGCTCGGGGTCGGTGTCGTCGAGGTCCGCGACGCGGACGTTGCGGAAGGAGACGTCGTCGCCGTTGCCGTGGTTCTGCAGCCCGATGAAGCCGGACGTGAGGTCACGGTCGGGGTGGGTGCTGTCGAAGTCGTTGATCAGCACCTCGTTGAGGAACACCTTGATGTTCTGCCCCTCGACGACGATCTCGTAGGAGTTCCACTCCCCCGGCGGGTTGAGTGCCTCGTCGCGGGCCTCGAGGTCGGCGCTCTGGAAGGTGTAGATCGCACCGGTGGTGCGGTCGTCCTCGTCCGTCGCGTCGATCTGGATCTCGTAGCCCTCGTTGACGGCCACCCACGGATCGTTGCCCGGGTCGGGGAACCCGACGAAGACGCCCGAGTTGTCGTCCCCGTCCATCATCCAGTCGAGCTTGAGGCTGTAGGACCCCAGCTCCTCGGGGTACCAGAGCAGCCCCATGCCGCCGACGCTGAGCATCGAGCAGTCCTCCTGCAGCTCGAAGCTGCCGGGGCCCGCCATCCGCCACGCGTCCAGGCTCTCGGCGGTCCCGTCGAACAGGGCGCGGTAGCCCTCCTCGACCTCTCCCGGCTCGCAGGCCGGGGGCTCCGGCTCGCCACCCTCGGTGGAGAACGTGTACTCCCACTCCGTGCTGGCGCCGTCGGCGAGCACGTAGCCCTCGACCGCCCGCGCCGTCACCGTGACGGTGCCGGAGCCCGGGTGGGTGCCGGCGGGGACGACCTCGCCGTCGACGACGTACTCGACGCCCTCGACCGCGGGGACCGTGTACGTGTCGTCCTCGGTGCCGTCCTCGTCGGCGAAGCTCACGGCCTGCGGAGTGACCTCCGTCGGCTCGGCGACCTCACCGGCGACCGTGAACTCGATCTCGTGGACCTCGCTCGTGTTGCCGGCCGCGTCGGTGGCCCGGAAGGCCGCCGTGTGCTCGCCCGGCTCGCTGACCGCGACCGCACCCTCGTAGGCGAGCCACTCCCCGCCGTCGAGCGCGTACTCGAGCGTCTCGACGCCCGAGCCCGCGCCGTCGTCGGCCGACACGACCAGGGAGGCAGGTGCCTCGTAGGCCGCGAACTCCGCGCAGGCGATGGGCAGCCCGGGCGGCTCGGAGTCGTGGACCATGATCGACAGCGGCTCCTGGCGAGCGATCCAGGTCGCTGCGCCGGACCCGACGGCGGTGCCGTTGCGGTTCGGCCGGAGGTTGCCCTCGGGGTCGTTGCTCGAGGACGCCCAGATCTCGTTCGGCGGCCGCGCCGGGCCCGCGGGGTCGTGCATGTAGTGCCCCCCGTGGTCCATGCACGAGCCGTCGTGCAGGTGCGAGGCGTACTCCTGGCCGGGCAGCAGACCGGTGACACGGACGCTCACGGCGGTGCCGCTCGCGGTCTTCTCGAACGTGGCCGTGCCGCCGATGTCGAGCGTGGTCCCAGCGCCGTGGCCCATCGGTGTGAACTCACCGATCGACCTGCCGAGCACGTTGCCCTCGACGGTCGGAGCGTCCTCATCGACCGGCGGCTCGACGTCGCCGCCGGTCACCCGGAACCAGTCGAAGCTCACGGTGGTCGGCTCGGTCTGCTCCGGGCCGATGGCGACGAGGCCGACGGCGGAGAGGTCACCGGCGTGGGTCACCGGGTCACCGAGGGGGGTCCAGCTCTCCCCGTCCTCGCTCACCCAGCCGGCGTAGCTGTCTCCGGTGCGGGTCATCCGCAGGTGCCAGTAGTCGCCCTCGGGCTCGGCGGCCAGGTCGACCGAGCGGTTGCCGCCGGCCCCGAAGGAGCCGTCGACCTCGGAGACCAGCTCGGCGCCCAGGTCGAGCGCCGATCCGGGCGCGTTGCGGGCCACGACGTCGAGCTTGACGTACTCGTCGTCGTCGCCGTAGGCGAGCAGGCCCGCGTACTGCCACCGGTGGAGGAGCGGCGCGTGGACGCGCGTCTCGACCGTCCAGCCACCCTCGGGTGCCGACTGCAGGATGAAGTTCTCCGGCGAGTCGGGGTTGTCGTTGTTGATGTCACCGGGGGCGGTGACGATGTGGAGCTCCCCGTCGGCGACGGAGACGTTCTCCTCGTTGTAGCGGACCGTCGCGTCCCAGCGGCAGCCGTCGAGGGCGTCGCCCTCGAACTCGTCGCTCGGCTCGCGCTCGCCGTCGTCCTCGCGGTCCGGCGTGACCCGGACGTGGTCGACGACGGCGACGCCGCCACCCGCGCCGGTGTCACCGGCGGCGACGACACCCACGACGGCCTCGGGGTCGAGGGTCGCGGAGCCGTCGAGCGTGGTGAAGTCCTCGCCGTCGAGCGAGTACGCCGCGGTCACGTTCTCGCCGTCGCTGCTCAGGCGCAGGTGGACGGACGCCGGGGCGTCGGCCGGGAGGGTGACGTTGGCGGCGTTCTGGGTCCGCGACCCGCCGGCCTCGGTCCAGAACTCGAGGAAGCGGCTGCCGTTGTCGCTGCGGGTGAACGTCAGCTTGGTGTAGTCGTCGTCCCCGGAGTGCAGCATGAGGCCGCTGTACTGCCAGTGCCGCTCGTGGGACAGGGTGACCTGCGTGTCGACCTGCCACTCGCCCGAGGGCACCGGCTGGCCGACGAAGCTGATCGGGCCCGTGTTGGCGCCGTCGATGTCACCGGTGGTGACCGGCAGGTGCAGCGCGCCGTCGGCGACGGAGACGTCACCGCGGACGGTCGTCCAGCGCTGGGCGCTGAGGTCGTCGCCGTCGAACTCGTCGCTCATCGACACCGGGCACACCGGTCCCGGTCCCGGCTCGGGGTCCGGGTCAGGGCCGGGGACGACCGGGTCGTCGTCGAAGACGAAGTCGCTGAACACGACCTCGCTCGTCGCCGTCGCGTGGTGGGCGGTGACGAACAGGCCCAGGTCCTGCACCGAGGCGGCCCCGGGCAGCGTGACCGGCTGGCCGATCTGCGCGAAGTCCTCCCCGTCGGTGCTGTGGAAGGCCGTGTACTGGTCGCCGTCGCGCACGATGCGCATCCACGCCGGGTAGGCGGTGGAGCCGGCGGCCGTGGACGCGTTGAGCTGGCCGTTGCCGTTCGTGGACCGCAGCCACTCGAAGCCGCCGCTGGGACGGATGCCGAGCGCGGCGTAGCCGGCCGACTGTCCCGGTGCGGTGATGTCGTTGCGGACGATGAGGCCGGCCTTGGCGCTCCCGTGGGAGTTGCCCTGGCTGACGACCTTGACCGTGGCGGACCAGTCCTCGTCGGCACCGGCGGGCAGGTACAGCGAGCTGTACTCGTCCGCCGCGTTCCACATGTTCGCGCCGCCCGAGGTGATGACGAAGGAGCCGTCCTCACCGCGGGAGAACTCGCCGCGGGCGTTGGTGAACTGGCTGAAGTCGCCGAAGGGCTCCCCGACGGTCACCGGCACGATGCGGGACGTCGTGGACACCCCGTTGTCGTTGGTGGCGACGGCGGTGAGCTGGTACACCGACTCCTCGGTGACCTCCCACGTGACGCTGTAGGGCGCCTCGTCGTCGACGCCGATGGACTCGTCACCGACGAAGAACTCGACCTGGGTGATCTCGTTCTCCGCGTCGGTCGCGTCCGCCGTCACGGTGATCTCACCGGGCTCGACGGAGCCGGTGGGTGCGGTGACGGCGACGCGCGGGGTCGTCGTCGGGGACACGCCCTTGCCGTCGGCCTCGATGAAGTTGAGCCTGCGCTCGCCCTCACCGACGAAGACGACGTACAGCTCGAAGGTCTCCCCCGGGTCGGTCACCTCGACGGCGACGTCCGTGTAGCGGGACAGGCCACCGGTGGAGGGGACCTCCGCCGTGGCGAGCAGCTCGCCGTCCGGTGCGTCCATCCGCAGCTCGATGTCCCCACCGGTCGCCGAGGCGACCCGCAGGAGCAGGCGGTCGATGTTGACGAGGTTGATCGGGTCGTAGGAGGCCCAGGCGCCGTCCTGCCCGCTGATCGAGGTGCCGTGGCCCTCGATGTCGCGGGAGGCCGCCGCCGTGACGCCGTCGGACCCGGTGAAGAACTCCGCCTCGCGGATCTTGCCGAAGAGCAGGGAGGTGTCCTGCCCGGTGAGGCTGGGCACGCCGTCCTCGCCGCCGGAGTCGGTGTAGCGGGCGTCGAGCACGTAGAAGACGTTCATGTCGTCGCTGTGCCCACCGCCCAGGCTCGTCGCCACGGTCCCGGTGCGGCCGCTGTAGGGCTCGGCCGGGTGAGAGTGCGCGTCGTGGCCGAGGGCCGGCTGGACGATGATGTCCTCGTCGGCGATCTCCTCCTCGGCGTCAGAGGCCTCGATGTCCCAGCTGATCTCGTCGCCGAAGTTGAAGAAGGCGCCGTCGGGCGGAAGGTTGAAGCTGATCTCCGGGCGGGTGTTGCCCACCGTGACGGGCACGGTGGTCGTCCCCGTCTTGCCGTGGGGGTCGGTCACCGTGAGGCGGGCGTCGTAGACGCCGTTCTCGGTGTACGTGGTCGTGGGGCTCTCCTCGGTGGAGTCGGTCTCGCCGTCACCGTCGAAGTCCCACGCGTAGGTGAGCTCCTCGTTCTCCGGGTCGCTGCTGCCGGACCCGTCGAAGGTCACCTCGAGCGGTGCCTGGCCGCTGTCCGGGGTCGCCGTCGCGACGGCGGACGGCGAGCGGGACCCGGAGACGTAGTCGATCCGGTGCAGGCCCGAGTCGGGGTTGTGCCGGCCGAAGCCGCCGCCCCAGTCGAGGACGTACATCGAGCCGTCGGGCCCGAACTTCGCCTCGATCGGCGCCATGAAGGGCTCGGAGGGCAGGAACTGGTTGACCTTCTCCAGACCCGTCCCGTCCTCGGTGAGGAGCAGGGAGTACATCTTGTTGCGGGCCCACTCGAAGAAGAAGGGCTGGCCGTCGAAGGCCGGCGGGAACTTCGTGTCGGAGTCGAGCTCGGGGTCGTAGTGGTAGAAGGGGCCGCCCATGGGGGCCAGGCCGCCGCCCTGGTTGATGACCTCGGGGTGGGAGCTGCGCTGGTAGCCGTACCACATGTCGGGTGCGACGACGGCGGGCAGCTCGGTGAGGCCGGTGTTGTGGATCGAGTCGTTGACCGGGTTCTCGCAGTCGAAGTAGTCACCCACGGTCACCGGGTTGGTCGTGTAGTCGACGTCCCGGAAGGGCTCGTTGTCGCCCATGCACAGCGGCCAGCCGTAGAAGCCGGGCTCCTCGACGAGCATCCACTCCGCGATGCCTGCCGGCCCGCGGTTGGGGTTGTCGTTGCCGTTGTCCGGGGAGTAGTCGGCCAGGGAGAGGTTGCCGGTCTCCTCGTCGATGGCGAACTGGAAGGGGTTGCGGAAGCCCATCGCGTAGATCTCGGGCAGCGTCTTGTCCTCGGTGTCCTCGGACTCGTCGAACATGTTGCCCTCGGGGATCGCGTACGTGCTGCCGATCCCCGGCTCCGCGTCGGCGGCAATGTCCTCCAGCGGCGTGATCCGCAGGATCTTGCCGCGCAGGTCGTTGCTGTTGGCGGAGGTCGCCCGGGCGTCGTGGAACTGGCCGTCGCGCTCGGAGAGCGGCGCGTAGCCGCCCGAGGGCTCGGAGTGCGGGTTCACGTCGTCACCGACGCCGAGGTAGAGGTTGCCGTCCGCGTCGATCTCGACGACGCCGCCCGTGTGGCCCGGCTCGTCCGGCAGGCGGCGGGCCGGGACCTCGAGGATGACGCGCTCGCTGTCCGGCTCGATGATGCCCGTCTCGTGGTCCATGGTGAACCGGGAGAGCTGGCTGAAGAAGTTCGCGGGGTCGGTGTCGTCCTCGCTGGCGGGCGAGTAGTACAGGTAGAGGTGGCCGCTCTCGGTGAAGTCCGGGGCCAGCGCGATGCCGAGCAGCCCGTCCTCACCGCCGGAGTAGACGTCCAGCTCGAGCGCCGTCGTCGTCGTGTGCGTCTCGGGGTCGTAGACGCGCACCTGCCCACGGACGAGCTCGGTGAAGAGGACGCGGCCGTCGTCGGCGATGTCCATGCCGAAGGGGGCGGAGGTGTTCTGGTCGAGCGCGACCCGCTCGTACATGTCCCAGTTCGTGCCGCCGCAGTCACCCTCGGCCAGGCCGGCGGCCCACTCGACGCCACCGAGGATGTGGCCGAGCAGCTCGGGCTCCTCGAAGTGGGAGGGGAAGTGGCCCATGCCGGTCACCCAGGCACGGCCGCCGTCGTAGAGCTTGCACCACGAGATCGGGTGGTCGTAGCCCATGGCGTTGCCGCCGGGCTCATAGGTCGACTCGTCCATCGTGGCGAGCACGTGGGCCTCGCCGCGGACGTTGGCGGAGTAGTTGTACCACTCGTCCGAGCGCTCCCAGCGCTGGGGCAGCTCGTCGGTCGAGGGGTGGGAGTGGTCCTCCACGCGCACGGTGCCGGGCAGGCCCGGGTCGGTGCCGGTCGCGGCGTGGCCGGGCATGAGCGCGCCGACGAGCTCGTCCCACCACTCGTAGTCGCCGCGCATGTCGGTGGCGTTGTGGATGGCGACGATGCCACCCCCCGCCTGCTGGTAGCCCTCCAGGGCCTCCTTCTCCTCCGCCGTCCACGGGTCGCCGGAGGTCTGGAACATGACGAGGGCGTCGAACTCCGCGAGGGCTTCGTCCGTGAAGATCGAGGAGTCCTCGGTCCACACCGAGCCGATGCCGGCCTCCTCGAAGGAGTCCATGAGGAGCGGGGTGCCCTGGTCGATGGTGTCGCCGTGGCGCCAGGCCGCGGTCTCGGTGAAGACGAGGACGTTCGCCCGGTCGCCCTCCCGTGTGTCGATGACCTCGGGGCCCGGATCTGTGGCGGCGGCTGCGGGCAGTGCGGCGAGCAGGGACAAGCCCAGGGCACTGACGGACACCGACGCCACCATCCGTCCCCAAGCGGGACGTGAGGTGCTCATGAAGGTTTTCCTCCGTTGTTGTCGAACAAACTGTGTGCTTCGTTCCCGCCCGCCGCGTCGCGTCGCGCGGTCCCTCCCCCCGTCAGTCCGTCGGCATCAACCCCCTCAGGTGGGCCAGACCGTCGACGGCGATGGCGTCCTGCGTGACGGCGAGGGGCCGCCAGATGGACGCGGCCGTCGCGATGGTCGCGTTCTCGGCCGTGAAGGACTCGATGCACAGCGGGCCCGCGTAGCCGACGTCGTCGAGCGCGGTGAGGATGTCGCGCCAGGGCAGGTGGTCGGCGCCGGGAGCGCCGCGGTCGTTCGCGCACACCTGGACGTGGGCGATGCGGGAGCCGGCTCGGCGGATCGCGGCGGGCACGTCCCGCTCCTCGATGTTGAGGTGGTAGACGTCGAGGAGGATGCCGACGTCGGGCACCGGGGCGAGCGCCTCCAGCGCCTGGTCGACCGTGTTGATCAGCGAGGTCTCGTACCTGTTGAGGGGCTCGACGGCGATCCGCACCCCGGCCTGCACGCCGTGCTCGGCCACGGGGGCGAGGTTCTCGGCGAGCTCGGCGTAGCAGCGGCGCCGCTCGTCGTCGTTCATCCGCCACGTGCGCCCCACGGAGGCGTAGGCGGGCCCGGCGATGACCGGGGAGCCGACGGTGTGCGCGGCGTCGATGACGCCCCTGAGGTAGTCCTGGGTGCGGCGCACGGTCGCGTCGTCGGTGGCGACGAGCTCGCTGCCCTCACCCATGACGAGGGTGACGGTCGCGCCGAGGCCGAGGTCCGCGAGCAGTGTCGCGGCGGCGGCCGGGTCCCAGTCGCCCAGGTGCTCGACCGGGAGCTCGATGAGGTCGAAGCCCCAGTCCTTGACCTGCGGCGCGAGGCGGCGCAGGGACTCGTCGGTGAGCGGGGAGGTCCACACCCAGGTGTTCACGCCGATCTGGCGAGACGTCATCGTCCATCCTTCGTCGGGCCGGGCGTCAGTGCCCAGCGGGGCGCCGTGGGGCGCCGGTGTCCGGCGCCCCACGGCGGGGTCGTGCTAGTTGCCCTGCCAGGCCTCGGGGAAGCCGGGCAGGTCCTCGCCGCCGAACTTGGCGTAGTGCAGCGAGGGCATGTCCGCGTTCCGCTCGAGGTACTCGTCGAGGTCGGCGTCGGTGATCGGCTCCTGCGGGAGCACCCACTCGGCCGGGACCTCCTCGCCGGCCCAGATCATCTGGGCGGCCAGGACGGGCGTGCGCCACTGGAAGTTGGAGTAGCTCAGGCCGATGGCCGTCATCCCCGTCTCCTTCCACTTGCGCATGAAGCTCAGCTCGTCCTCGCCGACGAAGACGGGGTAGTCCGCACCCATGTCCTCGAAGGCCTCGACGGCGGCGACGGCGCCGTCACCGGCGTCCATCCAGATGCCGTCGACGTCCCCGCGCTGGAGGTACTGGGTGACGATGTCCTTGATCTGGGCGGCGTCACCACCGGTGAACTCCTGGCCCACCACCTCGATGTCGTTCTGCGAGAAGATGTCGTTCGCCGCACCCCAGCGGTGCTCGAGAACGTCGACGCCCGGGAGGATCCGCAGCGCGAGGACCTTCGAGCCGGGCTCGAGGTTCTCGACGAGGAACTCCGCACCGCTCGCGCCGTAGGCGTAGCCGCCGATCGGGTGGATGAAGGTGACGGCGCAGTCGGTGTTGACGCCGCGGTCGAAAATGATGACGGGGGCGCCGCTCTCGCAGGCCGCCTCGACGGCGGGGGTGAGGGTCGCCGTCGTCGACGGGGAGATGATGATCGCGCCGCAGTCGCCGTCGGAGACGAAGGACTGGATGTCGGAGATCTGCTTGTTGTCGTCGTCGCCGGCGTCCGCGACGCGGAACTCCCCGATGACGCCCTCCTCCTGGAGGACCTCCACCTGCTGCTGCATGGTGGTCCACCCGGTGACGCGCCAGGGGTTGGAGATCGAGGCGTTGGAGAAGCACAGCGTCTGGGCGCCGTCGGCGGCGAACTCGGAGGTGTCGACCATCTCGATGGGCTCGATCATCTGCAGCCACGGGGTGGCGGGGTCGCCCTCGGGCTCCATGTCGCGCTGGGCGAGCTCGCGCTCGTAGTCCGCGCGGACGAAGAACTCGCCCTCGGGGGTGCCGCCCTCCCCGCCGGTGCCGTCACCGGCGTCGTCGCCGGCGTCCTGGGAGGCGGCGGTCGTGGGGTCCACAGGCTCGGACGGGGTGTCGGTCGTGCAGGCCGTGAGGACGAGGCCCAGGCCGAGGACGCCTGCGGTGAGGCGGAGCGTGGTGTGCTTCATCAGTACCCTCCTTGGTAGCGATGCGGGGTCGGTAGGTCGTGGGTAGGCGTGCGGACGGGACTGCGGCTCAGCTCATGCGGCTCCCACGGGCTGGGGCTCGGCCGGGGTCTGTGGGGCGGTGGTGCGGTTGCCGCGGCGCATGCGGGACTGGTTGGCCGCGAAGGCGACGGCGGCGATGATGATGACGCCCTGGATGGTGGGGTTGAGCGTCGAGGGCATGTCGAGCTGGACGAGCAGCCGCTCGAGCAGCTGGTAGGTGAGCGCACCGGCGATCGCCCCGACGATCCACCCGCGCCCGCCGCCGAGGAGCACGCCACCGAGGACGACGGCGGTGATGGCGGTGAACTCCATGCCCTGACCCACCTGGGCGGTGACGCCGGCGAACCCGCCGACGAGGATGCCCGCGACCGTGGCGAAGAGGGCGGACAGGACGAAGGCCCCGGTGCGCACGATCCAGACGCGACCGCCCGCGAAGGAGGCGGCGGTGTCGTTGTCTCCCGTCGCGACGAGCACGCGCCCGTAGGAGGACCTCATGACGAGGATCCCGACGACGGCGAGCGCCACCATGATGAGGAGCGCGTAGGGCAGCTGGCGCAGGACGGGCATGTCGATGCCCATGCGGCCCCACTGGCGGAAGCTCTCCGACAGCGCGCCGGTGGGCGCGCCGCCGGTCCACAGCCGGATGGCGCCGTAGAGGACGAGCATCGTGCCGAGGGTGGTGATGAAGGACGGGACCCGCAGCAGGGTGGTGACGAGGCCGTTCACGAGGCCGACGAGCAGCCCGAAGCCGATCATGAGCGCGATGACCGGCCAGGTGCGGTCCTCCTCGCCGTTGATGAGCTTGGCGGCGATGACCACCTGCGCCCCCACGAGGCTGCCGACGGAGAGGTCGAACTCGCCGGAGACGATGACGAAGTACTGGCCGATCGCGAGGACGACGAGCGGTGCCGCGTTGCGCAGGAAGGCCATGAGCGACGGCGGCTCGTAGAAGCCCGGGTTGAGCACGAGCATGACGACGATGAGGAAGGCCAGCACGACGAGCACCGGCCCGCTGCCGTTGTGCCGCAGCTGGGTGAGGACGGAGGGCCGCGCGGGGCGGGCGGCCTCGGTACGGGTGGTCACGGGTGGCCCCCTTCGGTCGCCGGTGCCGGTCTCGCGCGGCGGGACGTCGCGTCCCGGAAGCGCGCCCTGGCCTTCTTCGGGTCGATCTGCCGGCGGGCGTACATGGCGACGGCCGCGATGATGATCGTGCCGCGCAGGACGTCACGGAAGAACGGGTTGATCTGCAGGGCGTTGAACAGGCTGTCGAGGACGCCGAGGATGAGGACCGCCGCGATCGTGCCGCCGATCCCGCCACGGCCGCCGAGGAGGAGCGTGCCGCCCAGGACGACGGCGGCGATGGAGTCGAGGTCGTAGCCCGCGCCGTAGATCTGGGCGCCGACGCCCGTGCTGAAGCGGGCGGCGAGCAGCAGGCCGGCCAGTCCCGCCATCGTCGAGCACAGCACGTGCGCGATGACGAGGGTGCGGTCGGTGCGGATGCCGGAGAGGCGGGCGACGTCGATGTTGCCTCCGACGGCGAACATGCTGTGGCCCAGCCGCGTGCGGTGAAGCATGAGGACGCCGACGCCGGCGATGACGAGCATGATGACCGCGGACAGCGGCAGGATCCCGATGCGCGTGTAGCCGAAGCCCTGGAAGGACGTGGGGACCGCTCCGGACGGGCCGGGGTAGCGGGTGTCGAGGAAGCCCTTGATGATGAGCCCCGAGCCGAGCGTCGTGATGAAGGCGTGGACGCCGAGCTTGGTGGTGACGATCCCGTTGAACAGGCCGACGCCGGCCGAGACGCCCAGCGCCGCGGCGACACCGAGCAGCACCCGGGACTCGTCACCGTCCATGACGACGGCGGCGACGAGGCTGCTGAGGGCCGCCACGTACCCGACCGACAGGTCGAGGGAGCGGCACAGGATGACGAGGGTCTGCCCGATGGCGATGAACCCGAGGAGGCTGGAGCGGGTGAGGATGTCGATGATCGAGCCACCGCTGAACAGGTTGTCCCCGCGCACGGCGAGGAGCACGCCGGCGACGACGAGGAGGATCAGCAGGGCGACGTAGATGAGCGGGACCGAGCGCAGCGGGGAGCGCCGGGCGGGAGAGGTGCGCGCGGGGCTGCTCGGTGCGGCTCCGACCTCGGGGGTGGCGGTCATCATGCGCTCTCCTCCAACGCGTCGTGGCGGGTGGCCAGGGCCATGACGGCCTCCTCGTCGCAGCCGCCGGGCAGCTCGCCGCTGATCTCACCGTCGTGGAGCACGATGATCCGGTCGGCCATTCCGATGACCTCCGGCAGCTCGGAGGAGATGAGGACGATGGCCACGCCCGCGGCGGCGAGGTCACGCATGAGCTCGTAGACGGCCCGCTTGGCGCCGACGTCGATGCCGCGGGTGGGCTCGTCCATGACGATGACGCCGGGGTCGGTGACGAGCCACTTGGCCAGGACGACCTTCTGCTGGTTGCCGCCGGACAGGAAGCGGACCTCGTGGCTGCCGCTGCGGGCGGCGAGCTCGAGGGAGGCGAGGATCTCCGGGATGCGGCGGGCGCGGCGCGTGGCCTGGCGGGGGGCGACGGCGTCGAGCACGAGGCGGGCGTTGGCGGCGACGGACTGGTTGAGGGCCAGGCCCTCCGCCTTGCGGTCCTCGGTGACGAGGGCCAGGCCCGAGCGGACGGCGTCGCGCGGGGAGCGCGGGTCCACGCGCTTGCCGTCGACGTGCACCTCGCCGGTGCGGAAGCGCTCGACGCCGAAGAGGCCGTGGGCGATCTCCGTGCGCCCGCTGCCCTGGAGGCCGGCGAGGGCGACGATCTCTCCCGCTCGGACCTCGAAGCTGATGTCGCGGACCATGCGGTTGCCCACGCCGCGCACGGCCAGGCGGACGTCGCCCTTGCGGGTGCCCTCGCGCGGCTCGGGGAACAGGGCGCTGATCGAGCGGCCGACCATCTTCCGGACGAGCTCGTCGGAGCTGATGCTCGCGGTGTCGACCGTGTCGACGAGGCTGCCGTCCTTGAGGATGGTGATCCGGTCGCAGAGGTCGAAGATCTCCTTGAGCCGGTGCGAGACGTACAGGACGGCGACGCCGCGCTCCTGCAGGCGGCGCACGAGGCGGTAGAGGAGCTCGACCTCGTGGTCGGCGAGCGCCGCGGTGGGCTCGTCCATCGAGATGATCCGAGCGTCGAAGGACATCGCCTTGACGATCTCGACGACCTGCTGCTCGGCGACGGACAGCGCACGAACCTTGACGTCCGGGGCGATGGCGTCCACGCCGAGGTCCGCGAGGAGCGCGGCGGTGTCGCGCACCATCTGGGCGCGGTCGACCAGGCCGCGGCGGCGCGGCTCGCGGCCGAGGTAGACGTTCTCGGCGACGGTCCGCTCGGGCAGGAGGTTGAACTCCTGGAAGACGGTCGTGACACCGGCGGCCTGCGCCTCGAGCGGGTGGGCGAAGGTCACGGGCGTGCCGTCGAGCTCGATGGTGCCGGTGTCGGCGGGCTGCACCCCGGCGAGGATCTTCATGAGCGTCGACTTGCCCGCCCCGTTCTCCCCGACGAGGGCGTGGACCTCACCGGCCCGGACCTCGAGGTCGATGCCGGTGAGCACCTGGACCCCGAAGAAGGACTTGGTGATGCCGCGCATCCGCAGGAGCGGGGCGCCGGCGCTCATCGTCCGACCTCCACCCAGGTCCGGGAGGCGGCGGAGCGGACGACGGCGTCGGCCAGCAGGGTGGCGCGCAGCCCGTCGTCGAAGGTCGGCAGCCCGTCGACGGTCTCGCCCGCGATGGCGCGGGCGGTGTCGGCGACGAAGTTGGAGAAGCACTCCTGGTAGCCCTGCGGGTGCCCGGCGGGCACGCGGGCGTACTGCGCGGCGGGGGCGGAGAGGGTGTCGGGGTCGCGGACGAGCAGGCGGGAGCCGTCGCGGGCGCCGTGCCACAGCTTCTCCGACTCCTCCTGGTCGAAGGCGATGGTCGAGGAGGCACCGGAGACCTCGAGGAACAGGCGGTTCTTCCGGCCCGGTGAGACCTGGGAGATGGTGGCCGTGCCGACGACCCCCGTCTCCGTCTCGAGCTGGAGGACGACGAGGTCCTCGGTGTCGACCGTCGACCGGCCCGTGCCCCGCTCGGCGTTGACGGTGGCGCTGGTCGCGCTGACGGCGGTGATGCGGTCCCCGGTGACGAACTCGAGGAGGTCGCACCAGTGGGAGCCGATGTCCCCGAAGGCGCGGGTCGCCCCGCCGAGGCGGGCGTCGACGCGCCAGTTGTCGTCCTCCGGGCCGGAGAGCCAGTCCTGGAGGTAGGAGCCGTGGGCGAGGACGACGCGGCCGAGCTCGCCGCGCCGGACCATCTCGCGGGCCTCGCGGACCATCGGGTGGAAGCGGTAGACGAAGGGCACCGCGCCGACGCGGCCGGCGGCCGCGGCCGCCTCGCGCATCTGCGCGGCGTCCTGCGGCGTGGTCGCGAGCGGCTTCTCGCACACGACGTGCTTGCCGGCGGCGAGCGCTCGCATGGTCAGCTCGTGGTGCAGGTAGTTGGGCGTGCAGACGTGGATGACGTCGACGTCGTCGCAGGCGAGGAGCTCGTCGACGTCGCTGAAGAGCCGGGTGGCGTGGAGCTCGTCGGCGGCCTGGGCGGAGCGGTTCTCGCTGCTCGCCACCACCCCGACGACTTCCCCGCCGTTCACCCGTACGGCGCGCGCGTGCACGCCGCCCATGAACCCGGCTCCGACAATTCCTGCGCGGTAGCTGCCAGCGCTGGCAGCCTCGCGTCCCCGGTCTGCTGTGACCCCCGTAACAGGCATGCCCAGACCGTAGGGAGGACTTACGTCACATGTCAAGCAAAAGCCGCAATGCGGACCCCGGACATGTGGTCGACATTTACGCCAGGCCGTGTGACGGAACCCCCGGCCCGGTCGCCGGGCCGACCAAGCGCGACACATACTGCGAGCGCAGCGCTCATCGACCGTGCGCGCGAGCCGATCATCCGAGGGGATGGCCCGGCCCGACCCGGGTCGTCGTTCCTCACACCATCTGGAGTGCCTGTGTACCGCCGTCTCGTCCGTACCGCCGTCGTCGCCCTCGCCGTCCTGGGGCTGGCCATCACCGGCGCCGCGGCCCCGGCGGCCGCGGACTCCACCGGCGGCTCGGGCGGCTCGCGCACCAATCGGCTCGACGTCCCGTTCACCTCCAGCGGCTACCGGTCGAGCTACCACATCTTCGCCGCGGGCCTGGACTGGTCACGCCCCGTGGGCCTGCTCGTCTACACCGACGGCTCGGGCGGCCTGGGGCTGGACCAGCCGAACAGCGACTTCCTCCTGGACGCTGACGGCAGCAAGGGCCTGGTCGCCGTCGCGCGCAAGCACAACATGCTGCTCGTGACCCCCGAGGCCCCCGGGCCGGACTGCGACGACTCCGACAACTGCTGGTACGACGTCGCGCACGCCCCGGGCAAGGCGCGCTGGTCCTCAGACCTCATCGCCCGGGTGAAGTCGCAGTACGAGATCGACCTCGACCGCGTCGTCATCGGCGGCTACTCCTCCGGTGCGCAGTGGGCCACCCGCTTCTTCCTGCCGGCCCACGGCGAGGCGCACTCGGTCGACCTCGCCATCGCCATCTCCTACGGCGGCGCCCCGGTGGGCACGCCCCGGTTCTCGCCCGGCTACAAGGCCTCGACCGTCGTCTCCTTCGACACCGGGACCGCGGACGAGGACGGGTACACGACCAAGCCGTGGGGTGCCCGCGGCGGGTACAGCTGGTACACCCGCAACGGCTTCACCACGGACGCGACGTGGGTGGCCCGCGAGGACCACTACCGCTGGGGCCAGTTCGCCCCGATCGTCGACCGCGAGATCCGGCAGCACCTGGGCGGGTCGCGCCGGCCGAGCGCCCCGAAGGTGCGCGCCATCCCGGCTGAGGACGGCCGGAGCACGCGCGACATCGTCGACGGCGGGATCGGCGGGACGGGCAACGTCTACCACCTGGCCGACACCTTCTCGGGCAGCGCCCGGTACGTCTTCCAGTACGGCAACGCCGGCGGGCGCAGCTACGTCGGCGACTGGGACGGGGACGGTCGCGACTCCATCGCCTACCGGGTGGGCAAGACGTTCTACATCCGTGACAGCGTGAGCGCCGGCGCCCCCACGCGGGTGATCGACTACGGCCGCGCGGGGGACGCCGTGTACGTGGGCGACTGGAACGGCGACGGCGTGGACACCTTCGCCGTGCGCCGCGGCAAGACCTACCACGTGAAGAACTCCGTCCAGGGCGGGGACGCGGACCACGTCATCAGCTACGGCCGGGCGAAGGACACCATCCTCGTCGGCGACTGGGACGGCAACGGCCGCGACACCTTCGCCGTGCGCCGCGGGAAGGTCTACCACCTGAAGAACGCCATCCGCGGCGGCGACGCCGACCACGTCGTCAGCTACGGACGGGCCGACGACGACGTGTACGTCGGGGACTGGGACGGCGACAGCCGCGACACCCTCACGGTCCGTCGCGAGCGCACGTACTACGTGAAGAACGCGATCCGGGGCGGGGACGCGGACGTCGTCCTCAAGTACGGCCGCGCCGAGGACACCACGCTC
Source organism: Georgenia sp. Marseille-Q6866 (assembly GCF_965111665.1). Classification (NCBI taxonomy): domain Bacteria; kingdom Bacillati; phylum Actinomycetota; class Actinomycetes; order Allobogoriellales; family Allobogoriellaceae; genus Georgenia; species Georgenia sp. Marseille-Q6866. The sequence continues at coordinate 61,960 of NZ_CBCOOR010000005.1, forward strand.
GTGGGCGACTGGAACGGGGACGGGAAGAACACCCTCGGCATCCGCCGGTGAATCCAGCGCGCCGGTGACGCGAGGCCCCCGCCAGGCTCAGCCTGCGGGGGCTTCGTCGCCGTGCGCCGGGACGACGAGAACGGCCCCAGCAGGCTCTCGCCGTGCTGGGGCCGTTCTAGTTCGCTGTCTCAAACGAAGTGCGCCCGGAGGGACTCGAACCCCCAACCTTCTGATCCGTAGTCAGATGCTCTATCCATTGAGCTACGGGCGCATCAGCCCCGGAGGGCCGAGAACGAGCATAGCCGCCCGACGCCGCCGGTGAAAATCCCAGACCCCTCCAGGGGCCGTGACTTCCACCCGCGCCCCCTCCGCCGCCGACAGCTGGATCCCGCACCGGGCGAGATCCAGCTGTCGGCACATGGGGTGGGTTGGTCAGCCGGCCTTGGCGAGGCCGGCGACCTTCTTCGTGGAGCCGGCGGCCGGCGCCTGGCCGACGGGGCGGCGGACACCGATCGTGTCGCTGCCGTTGCCGTCCCAGTCACCGACGTGGACCTCGTCGCCCTCACGGCCGAAGGTGACGACCGTGTCCGCGTCCCCGCCGCGCAGGGCGTTGTTGACGTGGTACGTCCGGCCGCGCTGCACGGCGAAGCTGTCACGCCCGTCGCCGTCCCAGTCACCGGCCAGCACGACGTCGTCCGCCTTGCCGTAGGGGAAGACCACGTCCGCCGGTCCACCGGTCAGGGAGTTGCGCACGTGGTAGACCTGCCCGCGACGCACCGCGAAGGTGTCGCCACCGCTGCCGTTCCAGCTACCCACGAGCACCTCGTCGTCGGCGCGGCCGTAGCGGAAGACGACGTCGGCATCGCCGGGGTTGAGGGAGTCCTTCACGTGGTACTCCGCCCCGCGGCGCACCGCGAAGGTGTCGGTCCCGTCACCGTTCCAGTCGCCGACGAGGACGGTGTCGCCGTCGCGGCCGTAGCGGAACACGTCGTCCGGAGCGCCACCGGTGACGCCGTTGGCCACGTGGAACTCGTTCCCGCGGCGGACCGCGACCGTGTCACGGCCGTCCGCGTCCCAGTCACCGATGTACACCTCGTCGGCCCACCGGCCGTACATGAAGTGGACGTCCGTCGACCCCCGCCACGTGTTGGAGAGGTGGAACTCCGCCGTCCGACGGTCCACCGGCTCCGGCTCGGGCTCCGGCTCCGGCTCGGGCTCCGGCTCGGGCTCGGGCTCGGGCTCGGGGTCCGGCTCGTCGGTCTCCGCCGGCAGGACGACCGGCAGCGAGGTGACGACGTTGCCGTCGTCGTCAGCCGCGCGGGCGAACCACAGCTGGTCGACGTCGGTCGCCGCGAGCGGCACCGTGACGGCCTCCCCCGGCGCCGCGGAGGCGGACACGACCTCCGTCGACGGCGCGGTGACCGCGAAGGCGGTCGGGCGCAGCGTCGTCGACCGGACGAGGTCGACCTCGACGACGAACTCCTCGTCCGTCGCGTCGTAGCGCGCGTTCTCCCCGCGGAACGCGGGCTCGTCGTAGCGCCACGCCTCGAAGGTCTCGAGCGTCGGGGAGTAGGCGTTGACCGCCATGAGCCCGGCGTCGAGGTCCAGCTGGAGGAGCCGCTGGAAGCCGGTGTCGCGGTCGAGCATGTCCGCGCGGGTGACGGTCGGGTCCTCCGCCTGGGTGGAGCGGTAGCCCTGGTAGTCGGCGAGCATCTCGACGACGGTGCGCCCGGTGGCGCCGACGTTGCTGACGGCGACGACGTCGGGCGAGACCTCCGTCGCGTCGGTCTGCTCCCCGGTCACCGGGTCCCCGTACATGGTGGAGACGCCGTGGTAGTGACCGCCGAGGACGAGGAAGACGTTGTCGTTCGGCGCGACGACCGTCTCCCAGACGTCGTTGCCGGTGGCCGTGTAGCGGCGGTCGACGTCGTCGCGCTCACCGCTCGTGTGCAGGTAGGAGTGCACGCCGAGGACCACGCTGTGGTCCGGGTGCGCCGCGGCCTGCTCGGACGCCCAGGCGAGCTGCTCGTCCGACGGACGGTACGGCAGGCTGATGGAGAGGAAGTCCGTGCCACCGGCGGAGAAGTAGTCGGTGTGCGCGGAGTTGTCCTCCGGCGCCCACGGCTCGCCGTACCAGGGCTCGTCCTCGTACATGCTCACCGGGAAGTAGTCGTTGTACTTGTCGTTGTTGTGGCCCCACATGTTGTCGTGGTTGCCGGGCAGCACGCCGTTGGGGATCTGGGCGTCGTTGAGCAGGCTCATGATGTCCTGCGCCGCCTGGAACTCGCGGTCGGCCCGCTCCTCGGCGTTGTTGCCGTTGATCCAGTTCTCGATGATGTCGCCGGTGAGGGTGTTGTAGCCGATGTGGCGGGCGTCGGCATTGGCGACGACCCACGTAACCATCTGGCGGAAGACGTCCCGGAAGCCCTCGGCGAGGAACTGGGTGTCGGTCATGTGGTTGATCGCGACGTCGTAGCTGCCCGGGTCGGCGAAGGCGTTGTCGTGCACGCCGACCTCGTCGAGCAGCCCGCCGCTGGTGCGGGGGCCGTCGATGACCATGACGTGGGCGACGCCGTCGGCCACTGCCGACGCCGGCACCTCACCGACGAGGGTGACGTCACCGTCCGTGGACGGGACCGCCGTCTCGAGAACCTTCCACGCGTCGTCGGCCCAGAGCAGGAGCTGGAGCTCGTTGCGCGGGGTCGCGGTGCCGGTCCACACAACCTCGACGGGGCCGTCGGTGGGGACCTCGAAGCGCTGGAAGGGGAAGCCGCCGGTGCCGGAGACCTCGCCGGCCTCCTCGACGAGCTCCTCGCCGTCGACCTCGAGGGTCGCGGGCACGGCGTCGGTGCTCACGCCCTGGCGGACGACGACGTCGGCGGAGTCGCGCAGGTCGGCCACGCGGGCGGTGAGCTCGAGGGACGTGCCGCCCTCGTCCGCCGTCGTCACGGTGGTGGCGCCGTCGTCGTCGGTGGAGACGGCGGGGGTACCGGGGACGTGGTTGGTCTCCACGCTCACCGGGTCCAGCTCACCGGGCAGCGGCTCGGTGGGGTCGACGTACTCGGCGTCGCGAAGCTCACCGGGGGTGCGCTCGGCGGCGACGACGAAGTCGAGCTCGTTGTCACCGGTCGCCTGCGCGCGGGTGTAGCTCTCGCCGAGGTCGTCCTTCGTCCAGTTCCGGGTCTCCTCGCCGAGGCCGCAGGGGGTGTACCTGTCGACGGTGACGTCGTAGGAGGCGACGGCGTCGACGAGGGTGCCGTCGGCGTCGGTGATGTACATGCCGTAGCCGTCGGTCTGGTTGAGGCCGGTGGCGTAGACGCCGTCGGCGATGTCGCGGAGCGCGGCGGGGGCGCCGGTGGGGACACCGACGTAGGTCTCACCGGGCTGCAGGGTGACGCCGAGGTCGGCGATCTGGACGTCGGCGCCGATACCGGGCTGGCCGGTGCCGTAGCAGCGGTAGGCGCTCCAGCCGGACAGGTCGACGGGCTCGCTGCCGTAGTTGCCGAGCTCGAAGAACTCGTCGTTCCCGCCCGCCGGGCCGCCGGCCGCGATCTCGCTGAGACGCACGTCCCGGACGCCCGCGAAGGTGGGCGCGGGGGCGTAGTCGGTCGTGGGGTCGTCGACGCCGGGGGTGCGGGTGGCGGTGACGACGAAGTCGGTGAGGTTGTCGCCGGTGTCGGCGACGCGCTGGTAGGTGGTGCCGTCGAAGTGGTTGAGCTTCTCGTCGATCGGCGAGCCCGCGGTGCAGGGGCTGTTGCGGTTGTCGTAGACACCGACGCGGTCGACGATCTCGTCCTCGCCCGTGAGGAGCATGGCGCCGAAGTCGCGCCAGTGCATCGACGTGCCGTAGGTGACATCGGCGTCGGCCGCGTAGGTGCCGCCGTCGCGCGCCGCGAGGTAGCTGTCGCCGGGCTCGAGGACCGAGCCGTCCGGCAGCGCGCCGACCTGGAGGTACTGGGTGCCGTTCTCGCCGCAGCGGAAGAGCTGGTATCCGCTCATGTCGACCGGGGCGTCACCGTAGTTGGTGATCTCGACGTACTGGTCGGCGGTGCTCTGGGAGCCGCTGCTGTTGAGCTCGGAGAAGCGCAGCCCGTTGTCCACGGTGGCGACGTCCTGCTCGGTGACGTTGGGGGCGTCGACGGTGCGCGGCGCGACGACCCAGTCCTGCTCGATGTCGCCGGTGCTGCCCACGCGCTGGTGGGACTCGTCGAGGCGGTGCTGGAGGCCGCGCTGCAGCCACTGGTTCTCGACGTCGCAGTCGGTGGCGATGTCCTCGTGGTAGAAGCCGATGGCGTCCACGCGCTGGCCGCTCGCGTCCTCGATGAAGGCGCCGAAACCGAACTCGTGCAGGCTCGTGCCGTAGAAGGAGTCGGCGTCGTAGCCGGAGCCCTCCCGCGCCGTCGTGTACTGGTCCCCCGGCTCGAGGACGGTGCCGTCGGCGACGACGGCCTGCGGGCCGTACCCGCCGCCGGTCTGGCCGCAGCGGAAGACCTTCCACCCGGAGATGTCGATGGGGGTGGAGCTGTAGTTCGTGAGCTCGATGAAGTTCTTCGCCGAGTCGCGGTTGGCCTGCGTGGTGGCGCCGGCGCCACCGTTGGCGACCTCGCTGATGAGCACGGGCGAGCCCGGCTCGATGTCGTAGCGCATGGGAAGCGAAGCGGCTGCCGGGAGCGTGGCGCCCAGCGTCACCGCCCCGGCGGCAGCAGCCGCGATGAGTGCGCGGCCGGCACGTGAGGGCCGGTCATGACGACGGAGCATGACGTCCTTTCGGTCGTGAGCAGGGCAGGCGTGTACCTGCCCAGCGGCATGCTTGCGTGGCGGCGAGAACGGCGGGTGGACCGAGGATGATCGCCAGGTGAACGCCGAGCGTCCTCTCCCCCGGGGCCCCCGGGCACGGCGACGGTGCCACCGAGCCGCCTCAGAGTTGCTTGCGTACCCCGGCCTCGTGGATCACCGGACCGACCTCGTCCCGGGCGCTTCCCGTCATGGTGTCGGCTCCGGCGCCACGTCGCCCTGTCGGCAGGATGGTGCGGTGGTGGGTGTCCTCGAGCTCGAAGGCGAGTGCCGCGTAGAGCGCGGCGGCGGCGAGCACCAGACCGGCGCCTCCGGCCGCGGCCGCCCACACGCTGTCCCCCGTGGCCTCCGCGACCCCCGTGAGCGCGAACCGCAGCGAGGTGAGTCCCATGACCCCTGCGGCGACGAGCTTCGACATGCCGGCCACGGCCGGCACGAGCATCACGGCCGCCGCCGCAAGGAAGAGCACGCCCAGGCCGGGCGAGGACGCGCCCGGTGGTGACGTCGCGGTCACCAGGCCCGCCGCCGCCCACGTGCCGGCCAGTGTGGCCATGCCCGTACCGGCCACGGGGTCACGGGCGAGGAAACCGTACACGGCGGAGAGCAGCTGGACCGGGACGGTGAGGGCGAGCACTCCCACCGCGATGTTCCGGCCCTGCTCGGGCGCCACCCAGCCGAGCTGCAGCGTACTGAAGCCCACGGTGGCGACGAACAGCCCCACGAACCCCAACGGCAGTGGCGTGCCGATGGGGCGCAGGACGACGCGCGTGGTGACGTCCGGCGCGGCGCTCAACTGACGAGCACCTGCGTCGCCTGGACCTTGAGCTGGGCGTTGGCCCAGCGCATCTGTCGCAGCGTGTCGGGGTGGCACTCCTCGGCGAGCTGCAGGAGATCGACGTGCTTGATCCCCTGCGCGGCTTGGGCGAGCAGCTCCCAGTCGACCGAGACACCCGCGGCCTTCATGTAGATCTCGCGCAGGTCCCGCAGGAGCAGGAGGCCGGGCGTCCGCGCGCGGCCGACGAGCTCGCTGCCCTTGTCCCGCACCCGTTCCATGAACCCGAACTCGCCCTCCGGCTCGTGGTCGAGATCCTCGCCGTAGTGCTCGGCGATCGCCGCGATCTCACGCACGTGGCGCTGGGACCACACGGCGAGGTCGCGGGCGACGTAGAAGATCTCGTGGTCCACCTTGTGCCGCTCGGAGACCTGGAACAGCTCGTGGGCGAGGTCGTTCTCCGAGCGGTGGAGCTCGCGCAGGGCCAGGCCGATCTTCATCGCGTGCCTCCGGTGAGGTCCTCGTCGGCCATGCCTGCAGCACCACCGGTGGTGGCGGGCACGGCGCGTCCGACGGGCGCCGATCCCGCCGTCGTCGGTGCCGACGACGGCGTGCCACCGCCGTCGTCGACCCTGCGGACCCGGGCGGCGGCCGTCTTGAAGATCGGCTGCTTGGACGCGGGGTCCCAGTCCGTGACGGTGAGCTCGTTGGCGGCGCGACCGGCGCCGTCGGGTTCGTGGCCCGTGCCGGTGTCCCAGTAGCCGTAGTGGAACGGGAGGAAGACCACCCCCTTGCGGATGCCGCTGATCCTCACCCGTGCCTGGACCGAGCCGCGCGGCGTCGTGATCTCGGCGAGGTCTCCCTCGGCCAGGCCGAGGGTGTCGGCGTCGGTGACGGAGACCTCGACCCACACCTCGGGCGCCGCGGCCTGGAGCTGGGGTGCCCGGCCGGTCTTCGTGCGGGTGTGGAAGTGGTAGACGGTGCGGCCGGTGATGAGCTGGAGCGGGTAGTCCTCGCCCGGCTGCTCGTGGGGCGGGAACCAGGCCGCCGCCTTGACGATCGCCTTGCCGCTCGGGTTCAGTGCTTTGTACTCCGTCGGCTCCAGCGGCGCCCCGGTGACGAGGTCGCGCCCGTAGCTCTCGCAGTAGTCCGGTGCGGACCAGAACTGCCCGTCGGTGTAGATGCGCTCCGTGCCGTCGGGGTGCTCGTCGGTGCAGGGCCACTGGATGCCACCGCTGTCGCGCAGCTTGTCGTAGCTCATGCCGGTGTAGTCGCACGGGCGGCCGCGGCTGCACTCCTTCCATCCCTCGAAGGCGCCCTCGGCGTCGGTCCACTTCACGAGCGGGGCGCCGTCCTTGTCCTTGAGGCCGAGCCGGTGGGCGAAGTCGATGAAGATGTCGAGGTCCGCCTTGGCCTCACCGGGAGGGTCGACCGCCTTCTCCGAGAGGTGGACGGTGCGGTCGGCGTTGGTGAACGTCCCGGTCTTCTCGCCCCACGTCGCGGCGGGCAGGACGACGTCGGCGAGCTGAGCGGTCTCCGAGAGGAAGATGTCCTGGACGACGAGGAAGAGCCGCTCCTGGGTGAGGATCGAGCGGATCCGCTCGAGCTCGGGCAGGGAGACGGCCGGGTTGGTCGCCTGGACCCACAGCATCCGGATGGAGCCCTCCTCGGCATACCGGATCATCTGCATGACGTGGGTGGGCGGGGAGTAGTGCGGGATGTCCATCGGGTCGACGTTCCACACGCGGGCGAGGTCCTTGACGTGCTCGTCGTTGGACCAGTTCCGGAAGCCAGGCAGGTCCCCGTCGGCGCCCGCCTCACGGGTGTTCTCGGCGGTGGGCTGCCCGTTCATCTGGAGCACCCCGCACCCGGGCCGGCCGAGCATCCCTCTCAGGAGGTGGACGTTGTTCACCTGTACGGCCGCCGCGGTGGCCTGGTGGGACTGGTAGAAGCCCTGGAGCACCGTGGACAGCAGCCGCTTCGCCGTCCCGAGGATCCGCGCCGCCTGCCGGACCTGCTCGGCGGGGACGTCGCAGATCTCGGCGACCCTCTCGGGCGGGTAGTCCTTCACGCGGGCGGCCAGCTCGTCGTAGCCGACGACATGCGCGGCGACGTAGTCGTGGTCCACCCAGCCGCCCGCGACGATCTCGTGGAGCAGCCCGTTCATCAGGGCGACGTTCGTGCCGGGCCGCGGCGCGAGGTGGACGGTCGCAGCCCGGGCGACCGGCGTGGGGCGCGGGTCGACGCAGATGATCTGCGGCGGGTTGGGCCCGGCGAGCCGGTCGAGGACGCGGGTCCACAGCACGGTCTGCGTCTCGGCCATGTTGTGTCCGTAGAGGGCGATGACGTCGGCGTGGTCGATGTCGGTGTACGAGCCCGGCTGCCCGTCGCAGCCGAAGGACTCCTTGAGCGCGGCCGCGGCCGTCGCCGTGCACAGCCGCGTGTTGCCGTCGACGTGGTTCGTCCCGATGCCGCCGTGGGCGACGAGACCGAGCGTGTAGTACTCCTCGAGGAAGAGCTGGCCGGTGGTGTAGAAGCCGACGGCGCTGGGTCCCTGCTCCTTCAGCAGCTCCTTCGTCCGCCCGACGACCCGCTCCATCGCCTCGTCCCAGGAGGTCTCGACGAGCTTGCCCCCCTTGCGGACCAGCGGGCGCGTCAACCGGTCCGGGGAGCCGTTGGCCTGCCATCCGAAGAGGTCCTTGGGACCGAGGCGGCCGTGGTTGACGCGGTCCTTGGCACGACCGCGGACACCGACGATCCGGTCGTCCTTGACCGCGATGTCGATGCCGTCCCCGTTGGAGTGGAGGATCGAGGCGCTCGGCACCCACCGGTCGACATCGTCAGGGTCGACGCCCTCCGCCAGGTGGGTGTCGACGCGGACCGGCCACGTCTCCCCTGGCCCGTAGGGCGTCCGCGTTCCCCAGATCTCGGCGATCCGGTCCGTCCTCGCCACCGTGCACCTCCTGGCTGCCGTCGTGCCTGCCAGCAAAGACCCGCCGCGGGGGCGGCGCAACCTCGGTGGGCGCCTCGCGGCCGGGCGCGCCGACCGGGAGGAGAAGCACGAGAGGCCCGGGACCTGCGACAGCGTCGCGGTTCCGGGCCTCTCGGGACACGAGCGGAGACGGTGGGATTTGAACCCACGGACGGGTTGCCCCGTCACGGCCTTAGCAGGGCCGCGCACTAGACCTGACTATGCGACGTCTCCAAGGGTCATGCGCCACCCAAGATACCCGGAGACGCCCGCGCGTCCAAAGCGCGTCGTCGTCACCGGTCGAAGGCCCAGTTCTTGTCGGTGAGCATGCGGGCCACGGCGAGCCCCACGCCCAGCCCCATGACGACGAACGTCGCCTCGACGCCGTTGCCCAGCGCCTGCGCCACCTCGCCCTCGTTGAGGTGCACGAGGGACCGGTAGATCATCACGCCGGGCACCATGATGACGACGGCGGGGACCGAGAGCGTGACCCGCGAGGCGCGCCCGCGGGAGGCCGCGAGCGCCGCTAGGAGTCCGATCACGCAGGCCGCCGCCAGCGAGGCCGCCTGCGGCGCGACGCCCGCCTCGACGAGGTAGATCCGCGCCGGGTTGGCGATCCCGCCGATGACCGCCGCGACGCACGCGGCGCGCGGGGTGGAGTTGAAGAGGATGGCGAAGCCGGCCGCCGCGACGGCACTGGCCACCACCCGCAGTGCGAGGAGGAGCGGGCCGGCGAGCGCCGTCGTCGTCGTCCCGTCGAGCTCGAGGGCGGCCACCCACGACACCGCCCACACGCTCATCCCGGCCGACAGGAGCGTGACGGTGACGTACGCGAGCCGGGCGACGCCGGCGGACAGGTCCATGCGGACGAGGTCGAGCACGCCGGTGACGAGCGGGAAGCCGGGTACGAGGTAGAGGACCGCGGAGATGAGGCCGGCCTCGTGGGAGGCGTCGGCGACGTCGAGCCGCTCGAGGCCGAGGACGATCCCCACGTACACGCTGCTCGACAGCGCCGCCGCGAGCGCCGTCATCGCGAACTTGTTGAGCCGCGCGTGCTGCATCCGCCGGCGGACCGTCTGGCCCAGCCCCGCGGCCACGAGCACGGCGGCGCAGACGATCGGCCCGCCGTCGTTGAGGAAGGCGAAGGCCGCGCAGGCCAGGGCGACGGCCAGCGCGTTGAGGACGGCCCCGTAGCGCGCGGGCGTGCGCTCCGCCCGTTCCAGCGCCTCCTCCAGCTCGCTCACGGGCCGGCCGGGGCGCAGGCGCTCGACGACGCCGGCGAGCGCGTCGATCCGGTCGGCGTTGACGCCCACCTCGCGCTGCTCGACGACCTCGGTGCGCACCTGGTCACCGTCGCGGGCGGTCGTGGTGATCTCGGTGAGCGTCACCTGCGCGCGGTGCTGGTGCAGGCCGAGGGCGTGCGCCGCACGCCGCATCGAGTCCTTGACCCGGTAGGAGCCGGCGCCGGCGGCGAGCAGCATGGAGCCGAGCCGGAGGACGGCTGCCGACCTGCGCTCGAGGGAGTGTTCGGGAGCGTCCTGCACCGGACCATCATGCCGGGCCACGACGACGGCGCCACGGGTCGTCCGCCCCACGGCCACCTGGCCGCGTGCGAGACTTTCGTCATGCGACGCAACGGCCTCCTGACGATCCTCCTCGTCATCGCGGCCGTCGTGCTCGCGTGGTGGCTGGTGGGCGTGCTGTTCAGCGCGGTGTGGTTCCTCGTGCGGCTCGTCGTCGTGCTCGTCGTCGCCCTGGTTCTCTACCTCGCGCTGCGCTCCTGGTTGACCACCGACAGACGCTGACCCTCCGGGTGCGACCCTCCGGCCACGCTGGGACGCTGGAGGGCATGAGGCGATCGGTGCGTGTGTCCGCAATTCTCGCTCTGACGACGGGTTTCGTCGTCGGCTGCACGAGCGACGACGACCCACCGGCCGACGACGGCACGACGAGCGAGGGCATCGTCACCGACCGCGAGCCCGACAACCCGGACTTCTCCCCCGGCGAGGACGAGTCGCCCGAACCCGTCCCCGGTGAGGACGGCGCCGCCAACGCGCTGAGCACCGCCGCCGAGGAGCTCGGCGGGCAGGCCTTCGCGGTGGACCGCAGCGACGATGACGGCGAGGAGCTGTGGGAGGTGTCGGTCGCCGTCGGGGACGAGGACGTCGAGGTGCACGTGTCCGCCGACGGCAACGAGGTCGTCCACGAGGGCGAGCGTGAGTCGCTCGACGACGAGGACCGGCAGCGGCTGGACGCGGCGTCGATCTCCGCCTCCGAGGCCGCGATCACCGCCGCCACCGAGAGGAGCGCGGCCGTCGAGGAGGTCGACCTCAACGAGCACCTGGGGACCGTCGTGTGGGACGTCGAGCTCCTGTCGACCGACGGCGTGACGACCGAGGTCCGCGTCGACGCGACGACGGGCGAGGTGCTCTGACGCCCTGACATTGCGTCGCACCTTCGGGTCCGCGGAGGGTGCCAGAAGGGGCGACCGGTGATCGGAAAGTGCGCGGCAAGCGGGGCGCCGGCGGAGGGCGTGGGATTCGAACCCACGGTGGAGGGTCACTCCACAACGGTTTTCAAGACCGTCACATTCGGCCGCTCTGTCAGCCCTCCCTGCCGCGGGCCTCTCGGCGCCACGGCGCGACCAGTCTACGCAGCGCGGGGAACCAGATTGCGGTAGGCAAGAGGCATGCGCGCCATCACTGTCTCCCCCGACTCCCGTCTCGAGCTCACCGAGGTGCCCGACCCCTCACCGGGCCACGGCGAGGTGGTCCTCGACGTCGCTGCTGCCGGGCTCAACCGCGCCGACGTGCTCCAGCGGGCCGGCCACTACCCGCCGCCGCCCGGGGCCAGCGACATCATCGGGCTCGAGGTCTCCGGGACCGTGCGCGAGCTCGGTGAGGGCGTGGCCGGCTGGCAGGTGGGCGACCGCGTCTGCGCGCTGCTCGCCGGCGGCGGCTACGCCGAGCGGGTCGCTGTGCCGGCCGGGCAGCTGCTGCCCGCACCGGCGGGCATGGACCTCGTCGACGCCGCCGCCCTGCCCGAGGCCGTGTGCACCGCCTGGTCCAACCTCGTGGACGTCGGCGGCCTGCGCGCCGGCCAGACGGTCCTCATCCACGGCGGCTCCGGCGGCGTCGGATCCGCGGCCATCCAGCTCAGCCGCGCCCTCGGCGCGCGCGTCCTCACGACGGCGGGCGGGCCGGAGCGGGCCGCACGGTGCGCGGAGCTGGGCGCCGACGTCGCCATCGACTACCACGGTGACGTCCCCGCGGCGGTGGCGGAGGCCACCGGCGGCACCGGCGCCGACGTCATCCTCGACGTCCTCGGCGCGGGCGGGCTCGCCGACAACATCGCCATGCTCGCCACCGGTGGGCGCCTCGTGGTCATCGGCACGCAGCGCGGCACCCGTGGCGAGGTCGACCTCATGACGCTCATGCGCAAGCGCGCGAGCGTCCACGGCACCACCCTGCGCGCCCGGCCGCTCGGGGAGAAGGCCGCCATCGTGACGGCGGTCCGCGAGCGGGTGTGGCCGATGCTCGACGACGGCCGGCTCCGCGCCGTCGTCCACGAGCGGCTGCCGCTCGCGGAGGCGGAGCGGGCGCACGAGCTGCTCGACTCGGGCGAGGTTTTCGGCAAGCTCCTGCTCGTCACCGGTACCTGACGGGCGGAATCCGGCTGTCGGCGCGGGTGGGGCGCGCCGGCGTCGGGAACAACTCAGCTGTCGGCGCGAAAGGGGGGCGCCGACGGCGGGAACAACTCAGCTGTCGGCGCGAATGGGGGGGGCGCCGACAGCTGAGTTGTTCCGCTCGTTACCCCTTGACGGAGCCTGCGAGGAGGCCCCGGACGAAGTACTTCTGCAGGGCGAGGAACACGATGATCGGCACGACGATCGAGACGAAGGCGCCCGCGGTGAGCAGGTGCCAGTCCTGGCCACGCGAGCCGGCCATCTCCGCCAGCCGCGCGGTCAGCGGCTGGACGGCGTTGTTGCCGCCGGTGAAGGTGAGACCGACGAGGAGGTCGTTCCACACCCACAGGAACTGGAAGATCGCGAAGCTCGCGATCGCCGGCACCAGCAGCGGCAGCATGACCCGCAGGAACACCGTGACGTGCCCCGCGCCGTCCACCCGCGCCGCCTCGATGAGCTCGCGCGGGATCTCCGACATGAAGTTGTGGAGCAGGAAGGTGGCCAGCGGCATCGCGAAGCACGCGTGGGCGAACCACACGGCCAGGTAGGGGAACATCTCCCCGGCCGCCGAGCCGGAGAAGATCCGCAGCAGCGGGATGAGCGCCATCTGCAGCGGGACGATCTGCAGCGCGAAGACGGCGATGAAGACCGTGTCGCGCCCGCGCCACTGGAGGACCGCGAAGGCGTAGGCGGCCATGGTCGCGACGACGAGCGGGATGACCGTCGCCGGCACGGTGATGACCACCGAGTTGACGAAGAACCCCGACAGCGCGCCGGAGGACGCCCGCCCGAACAGCACCTCCTGGTAGTTCTCCATCGTGAAGCTCGGGTTGGTGAAGAAGGTCCACCACCCCGAGCTGCGGATCTCCGCCTCGGGCCGCACCGAGCTGACGAGCATGCCGATGATCGGCACCGTCCACAGCAGGGCGATGACGATGGCGACGACGGACCCCACCCGGGAGGTGAGCATCGCCTTGGCGCGGCTGGAGGCCGGCTGCCCCGACATGGGGTCCGGCAGCGAGCGGGTGGGTCCCGGCTCGGTGATCGCCGGGTTGGCAGGTGTGACGCTCATGCTCCCCGTACCTCCCGGTTCTTGATCATCTGTCGGACGTTGAAGACGACGATGGGGATGACGAGGACGAAGATGACGACGGCGAGAGCCGAGCCCGTCCCCGCGTTGCCGAAGGTGAAGGACTGGTCGTACATCATGTTCGCCAGCACCTGGGTGTCGAAGCGGGCACCCGTCATCGTCCGCGGGATGTCGAAGATCTTGAGCGTCGCGATGGTGATCGTCGTGACGACGACGACGAGCGTGGGCCGCACGCTCGGCACCGTGATGCTGCGGAACATCTGCCAGGCGCTCACGCCGTCCAGGCGCGCCGCCTCGACGATGTCACCGGGGATCGCCTTGATCGCCGCGGAGAGGAGCACCATCGCGAATCCGGCCTGGATCCAGATCATCACCGCGATGAGGAAGAAGGTGTTCCACGGGGAGTCCTGGAGGAAGCGCAGCGGCTCGAAGCCGAGGCCCACGATGATCGCGTTGAGCAGACCGATCTGCTCCTGCGCGGCGCCGCGGTACTCGTAGACGAACTTCCAGATGATGCCGGCGCCGACGAAGGAGATCGCCATCGGCATGAACAGCAGCGTCTTGGCGACCTTCTCGAAGCGTGACTGGTCGATGATGATCGCGTAGAGCAGCCCGACGCCGGTGGCGACGGTCGGCACGAGGACCACCCACCAGAAGGTGTTGATGAAGGCCTGCAGCGAGTCGGGGTTGGTGAAGACCCACTCGTAGTTGGCGAAGCCGACCGGGTTCTCGCTCGTCCGGTCCATGAAGGACATGATCGTGGTCCGGATGGCCGGGTAGATGAGCCCGACGCCGAGCAGCAGCAGCGCGGGGCCGCCGAAGAACAGCACCATCCACCAGGTGCGCGAGCGACCGGCGAACCGGTCGGCCACGCGCGCGAGGATCAGGAGGACGGCGATGACGGCGAGGAAGGCGACGACGGCCAGGATCATCTGGCCGAACTTGGAGTAGAGGAAGAAGTCCACGGTGATCAGCTCCCGTCAACGAGCGGGGCGGGGACCCGGCAGCGCCGGGCCCCCGCCCCCCTGTTCTAGAGTCAGCCGGCCGGCCAGGCGGCCTCGATGCCGTCAAGCACCGTCGCCGTCTCGTTGCCGTTGATCCAGTCGACCATCCCGGTCCAGAAGGCACCGGCGCCCACCTCGGACGGCATGAGGTCCGAGGCGTCGAAGCGAGCGACCGCGTTGGGGTCCTGGAGGATCTCGATGGACTGGCGCAGCACGTCGGAGGACGCGACGGCGGGGTCGACGCCGAGGTTCGCGCTGATGACGCCACCGATCTCGACGCGGGTGTTGGCCCACGTGTCGGAGGCGAGGAAGGCCTGCGCGGCCTGCGTTGCCTCACGGTCGTTGAACGCGGCCACGAACTCACCGGCGACGAGCACGGGGGTCTCGCTCTCCTCGATGCTCGGCAGGTAGAAGGCGAAAACGTCGCCGTTCTCGCTCACGTCCGTGCCCTCGGGCCACTGCGCCTCGTAGAAGTTCGCCTGGCGGTGCAGGAAGCAGTTGCCCTCGGTGATCGGCAGGCCGCCGTCGTTGAACGACGTCGTCGCGATGGAGCGCGAGTCGCCGATGCCACCGTTGACGTAGTTGTCGTCCTTGAGGATCGCGCCGGCCAGGTCGACCGCCTCGGCGATCTCCGGGTCGTTGAAGGGGATCTCGTGGTTGACCCACTGGTCGTAGACGTCGCCGCCGCCGGTGCGCAGGACCATGTCCTCGATCCAGTCGGTGGCCGGCCAGCCGGTCGCGCCGCCGGACTCGATGCCCGCGCACCACGGCTTGACGGTGTCCGAGCCGTGGTCCGTGGCGATCTGCTCGGTGAGGGCCATGAGCTCGTCCCAGGTGGTGGGGACCTCGTAGCCGTTCTCCTCGAACGCCGTCGGGGAGTACCAGACGAAGGACTTGACGTTCGACATCAGCGGAGCCGCGTAGAACTCGCCGTCGACCGTGCCGAAGGCCTTCCAGTCCTCGGTCCAGCCCTCGTCCACCTTGGCCTCGACGGCGTCCGGCGCCGCCAGGACGTGGCCGTCGGCGACCATGCGCGCGAGCAGGCCCGGCTGCGGGATCGCGGCGAGGTCCGGCGCGTTGCCACCCTCGGCCTGGACGACGAGCTGCTGCTCGAACTCGCCCGAGCCGTTGTGGGTGATCTCGATGCCCGTGCACTCCGTGAACTGCTCGAAGGAGTCCTGGAGCTGGTCGGCCTCGACCTCACGGATCGAGGTGAAGAAGGTGACCGTCTCACCCTCGAAGGTGCCGTACTCCTCGAAGTCGGCGCAGTCGGCCTCGGTGGTCGCTTCATCGTCCCCACCGCCGCCCCCGCCGCCCCCGCCGCCGAGGTCGTCAGCGCCGCCACAGGCGGCCAGGACAAGTGCCAGCGCTGCGGCCCAGCCGCGAGCGATCCGGCACGTCGCTGCTTACGAATCCTCATCGATCTCCTCCACACCATCGTTGGACTGGCGCACATGCGTGCGCGCACCCAATCAAGCGCGGATGTCGCCTTCCTGCAAGGATTTCAGGGTCTAGGCGAGGTCACGATCTGGTCACGCACGCAGGAGGGCGGACAGAACGGGCACCACGCCGTCGTCCTCGACGGGTGCGGTGACGAGGTCCGCGGCCGCGCGGGTCACCTCGTCCGCGCCACCCATCGCGACGCCGAGCCCCGCCCAGCGGAGCATCTCGACGTCGTTGCGCCCGTCGCCCACCGCGACCGTGGCGCCCGGTGCCACGCCCATGCGCTCGCGCAGCATGTCCAGCGCGGATGCCTTCGTCACGCCGTCCGGGGCGAGGTCGAGCCAGGCGGTCCACCCGACGGCGTAGGAGACGCCGTGCAGGCCGACGCGCTCGACGAGCGCGTGGAAGTCCGCGGCCGACAGGTGCGGCGCGCGCAGCGTCACGCGGCTCGCCGGAGCGGCACACAGCTCCTCGAAGTCGACGACGGTCATCTCCCCGCTCAGCTCCCCCATGGGGAAGGGGGCGGTGACCTTGAAGCCGCGGCCCAGGTCCTCGACGGCGAAGAGGCCGTCGGGCAGCTCCTCGCGCAGCAGGCGCAGCGCCGGCTGGGGGTCGAAGGTGACGACGTCGCTGATCTCGTAGCCGCCGTCGAGGGCCGGGTCCAGGCGCAGGCAGACGGCGCCGTTGGAGCACACCGCCCAGCCCTCGCGCAGCTCGAGCTCCTCGAGGATGGGCACGACGGCGGAGACCGAGCGGCCCGTCGAGAGGACCACCCGGGCCCCCGCGTCCCGCAGGCGGCCGACGGTCTGGCGCACCGCCGTCGTCATCCGCTCCTCGTGGTCGATGAGCGTGCCGTCGATGTCGAGCGCGACGAGGAGGTCCGGCCCGGCCGCCGGGAGGGCGGCGGGCAGGTGGTCGCGGACGGCGTCGACGGTGAGTGTCATCGCGGTGCCACCGGCGAGAGGACCTCGAGGCCGCCGAGGTAGGGCTGCAGCCCGGCGGGCACGCGGACGGAGCCGTCCGGGAGCTGGTGGTTCTCGAGGATCGCGACGAGCCAGCGGGTGGTGGCCAGGGTGCCGTTGAGGGTGGCGACCGGCTCGGTGCCGTTGGCCCCGCGGTGGCGGATGCCGAGGCGGCGGGCCTGGAACGTCGTGCAGTTCGACGTGGAGGTGACCTCCATGTAGCGCTCCTGGCTGGGCAGCCACGCCTCGCAGTCGAACTTGCGGGCGGCGGAGGAGCCGAGGTCACCGGCGGCGACGTCGATGACGCGGTAGGGCAGCTCGACCTTGGCGAGCATCTCCTCCTCCCAGGCGAGGAGGCGGGCGTGCTCGTCCTGGGCGTCATCGGCGGTGGTGTAGCTGAACATCTCCACCTTGTTGAACTGGTGGACGCGGATGATGCCGCGGGTGTCCTTGCCGTAGGACCCGGCCTCGCGGCGGTAGCAGGTGGACCAGCCGGCGTAGCGCATGGGGCCGGCGGACAGGTCGAGGATCTCGTCGGCGTGGTAGCCGGCGAGCGCCACCTCGGAGGTGCCGGTGAGGTAGAGGTCGTCGGCGGGCAGGTGGTAGATCTCGTCGGCGTGCTCGCCGAGGAAGCCGGTCCCGCTCATCACCTGGGGGGAGACGAGCGTGGGCGTGATCATCGGGGTGAAGCCGGCGGCGATCGCCTGGTCCATGGCGGCGTTGAGGAGCGCCAGCTCGAGGCGGGCGCCGACACCGGTGAGGTAGTAGAAGCGCGCACCGGAGACCTTCGCGCCGCGCTTGACGTCGATGGCCGCGAGGCCCTCGCCGAGCTCGAGGTGGTCGCGGACCTGCTCGAGCTCGCGGCGCTGCCCCTCGGTGCGGAGCACGACGAAGTCGTCCTCCCCGCCCGGGGGCACGCCGTCGACGACGACGTTGGACAGCTGGTAGGTGACGCTCGACGCCTCCTCGGCGGCAGCGGCGGCGTCCCGCTCGGCGGTCTTGACGCGCTCGGCGAGCTCCTTGGCGCGGGCGAGGACGGCGGGGCGCTCCTCAGGGGCAGCCTTGCCGACGGAGCGGCTGACCTCCTTCTGCTCCGAGCGCAGCTGCTCGAAGGCGGTGAGCGCGGAGCGGCGGCGCTCGTCGGCCTCGATGGCACGGTCGACCAGGCCCGGGTCCTCACCGCGGGCACGCTGGCTGGCACGGACGACGTCGGGCTGCTCGCGCATGGCTCTGAGATCGATCACGTCCCGAGCCTATCCGGGGTGGCTGCCCGCCTCACACGCGGGCACGGGTGCCACTAGGGTCGGCTCCGTGAGACTCCGCCGCGCCCTGGCCCGCGCCTACTGGCGCCTGAGCCGCTGGTCCCCGGACCCGACCCAGCCGCCCGCCGAGGGGCGCGGGATCCTCCTCGGTGCCCCGCACACGTCCAACTGGGACTTCGTCCTCATGCTCGCGCTCTCGTGGCAGTGGGGCGTCAACGTGCGCTGGCTCGGCAAGAACAGCCTGTTCAAGCGGCCTTTTGGCCCGCTCATGCGGGCGCTGGGCGGCATCCCGGTCCAGCGCGAGGACCCGAGCGGGCTCGTGGAGGAGCTCGTCGCGCAGGTGCGCACCGGGCCGACCTACCTCGTCATCACCCCCGAGGGCTCCCGCTCGGCGACTCCGTACTGGAAGTCCGGCTTCTACCGGATCGCCCGGGCCACGGGCATGACCGTCACCCTCGGCTACGTCGACCGCCGCTCCATGACCGCCGGTCTCGGCCCGACCCTCACGATGACCGGTGACGTTCGCGCCGACATGGACAAGGTTCGCGCCTTCTACGCCGGCAAGGTCGGCGTCCGGGGCGGCCCGGAGCGCCTCCCGCGCCTCCACGCCGAGGAGGAGTAGCCCCCACCGCCGTCGCCCCTGGGCCGCCAGCGCCCAGTACCGCCGACAGCTGACTTGTTACTCGCCGCACTCGCGGCCGCGAGCACCTCTCAGGCGGTGCGCACGATCAGGCCGCCGGGCTCGACCCGGGCGTGGACGACGGCGGCCTCGCCGAGGAGGTCGCCGTCGACCTGGACGGACTCCGGCTCCTCCGTGCGGATCGTCAGGGTCTGCGCCCGCCGGAAGTCGATGCTGCCGGTGCTGTAGGGCAGCGGGTCGCGTCGCACGCCCACTCCCTGGAGCACGACCTTGCGCAGCAGGTCGGCCCAGCCGATGATCCCGCCGCGCGTGTCGATGGCCGCGACGTCGAGCCAGCCGTCGTCGAGCTGGGCGTCGGGGAAGAGGACCACGCCGCCAGGCAGACGACCGCAGTTGGCGATCAGCACGGTCCGCGCCTGGAAGGTGGAGGTCTGCGAGGAGTCGCCCAGCTCGAGGGTGGCGCGCATCTTGCGGCCGAGCAGGTGTTTGGCGCCGCCCACGAAGTAGGCGATCCAGCCGATCCGGGCCTTGAGCTCGTCGTCGGCGCCGCCGACCATCGCGGCGTCGAAGCCCATCCCGCCGATGACGAGGAAGACGTGCTCCTTCTCGAGCTCAGCACCGGGCACCTCACCCGCCTTGACCTCCGGCGCCGTGCTGTCGTCCGAGGGCGTGGGCGCGACCTCGGTGCGGCCGGGCTCGCCGCGGTAGACGTCGTCCTCCGGCTGAGTGGCCGCGGGCGGCTTCTCCAGGCGGAGCCAGCCGAGGTCCATCGACCGGTTGCGTCCGGTGAGCGCCGCGACCGCCATGTCGCGGTGGCCGCTGAGCGGGAGGTCGAGGTTGCGGGCGAGGAGGTTGCCGGTACCCATGGGCAGGATGCCCATCGGGGTGCCCGTACCGGCCAGGCCCTGGGCCACGGCGCGGACGGTCCCGTCGCCGCCGGCGGCGATGACGACGGACGCGCCCTGTTCGAGGGCGGTGCGCACCTGGCCGCCGCCCGGGTCCTCGACGGTCGTCTCCAGCCACAGCGGCTCAGGCAGCCCCGACTCCGCGGCGACCTCGGTGATGAGCGCACGGAGCCGCGCGCCGTCGGCACCCTTGGAGGGGTTGAAGACGACGGCGGGTGGTCCGGTCGGCGCCTCGGGCTCCGGCGCTGGGGGGTCGTCGTGCGCGAAGGAGGGGGTGCGGCGCTGCAGCGCGCGCCACACAGCGAGCCCTACGACGAGGCCGGCGACGGCGACGACGAGTGCGATGACGGCGACCCACTGCTCCCAGCCCACGTGCCGACGGTAGTGGTCAGCCCGACCCACCGCGCCCCGGCCGGAAGTGATCCGGCACTCCCGGCGGGCGCGACCGTAGGCGGGGCGGGGCTGTGGGGCGCTACACCTGGCCGGTGCGGACGCGCTCGACCCAGGCGCGGGCGGCGACGAAGTCGGCGTCGTGGGTGCCGGGGGCCACGTGCGGGGCCACCCGGTCCCACCGCGGGTAGGAGCCCATGAAGCGCACGAGCGGGCACACCCGGTGCAGGCCGATGAGCGCGGCCGCGACCCGCTCCTCCGCGACGTGCCCCTCGAGGTCCATCGAGAAGGAGTACCGGCCCAGGGAGTCCCCGATCGGTCGCGACTCGATGCGGGAGAGGTTGACCCCCCGCACCGCGAACTGCTCGAGCATGTCGAGCAGCGCACCGGCCTCGTTGTCGGGCAGGTGGGCCATGAGCGTCGTCTTGTCCGCGCCGGTCGGCTCGGGCAGAGCGCCGGGCCGGGAGACGACGACGAAGCGCGTCACCGCGTGCGGGTTGTCCGCCACGCCCTCGGCGAGCGCCTCCAGGCCGTAGCGCTCGGCCGACAGCGCCGAGCACAGCGCGGCGTCGAAACCGGCCTCACGGCCCATGTCGGCGAGGAGCGCGGCGGCCGCGGCGGTGGACGTCGCCGGGACGTGCACGGCGCCGTCGAGCTCGCGGCCCACCCAGCCGCGGCACTGCGCCCACGCGTGCGGGTGGGTCGAGACCCGGCGCACCTGGTCGAGCGTGGTGCCGGGCACGACGGCGAGGACGAAGGCGACCGGGACGACGACCTCCCCCACGATGACGAGCGGCTCGGGCGAGGACGCGAGCGTGTCGAGGGTGACGTTGACCCCGCCCTCGACGGAGTTCTCCATCGGCACGACGGCGAAGTCGGCGCGGCCGCCGCGGACGGCGTCGAGCGCGGAGACGACGTCGGTGGAGGGGTCGGTGCGCACGTGCTCGGTGCCGACGAAGGCCCGCAGCGCCGCCTCGGTGAAAGTCCCCTCGGGACCGAGGTAGGTGTAGCGGGCCAGCTGCTGCTCGGACATCGGCTCTCCTCTTGCGTCGGTGCGCGCCGTGCGCACCGGGGCAGCCTAGCCAGCGGTCGGCGTCGGGGCCGCCACGTAGGCTGCCGGGGTGAGGCGTCGTCGGAACATCGTCACGCGCGTAGGCCTGCTCCTGCTCGCGGTGGCACTCATCGCAGCACTTGTCCTCCCCGTCGCCGGCACCGCCTTCGCCGCCACGGAGGACGACGACACCGCCCCGGCCCCGTCGGCCGGCGCACCCGTCGTCCTCCTCGGCACGGGCGGGCTGCGCTGGGAGGACCTGTCTGCCCTCGCCACCCCGCGGCTGTGGGCGCTCGCGGAGGACGGCGGCGTCGCGAACTCGGTGGTCCGCTCCGTGCGCTCGAGCACCTGTCCGGCCGACGGCTGGCTCGCCATCTCCGCCGGCCGCCGTGCCGCCGACCTGCCCGCCGCCACCACCGGCGTCTGCCGCCGCCTCGAGGACGCGGCCGACGGCGCGGTCCCCGGCTGGTCGGACTACCTCGCCGCCGCCGCGGACGCCTCCTACGACGCCCGCCCCGGCACCCTGGGCGAGCTCCTCTCCGGTGCCGACGTGGCCGCGGCCGGCGTGGGGCCCGGCGCCGCGATCGCGCTCGCCGACCCGGCCGGCGCCGTCGTCGGCGAGTACGTCCCCCGCCCGGAGGACCCGGCCCGGCTCGGCGGCCTCGTCGAGCGGCTCGCCCCCGAGGCCGGGCTGCTCGTCGTCGACCTCGGTGCCGTCCGCGACCGCGACCACCCGCTCCTGCCCGCCACGGACCGGCGCTTCTCCGGCCCCGAGGACGACGCCCCGGAGAAGGCGACGAGCGACTGGCCGCTGGCCGGGCTCGACCGGACCGAGCAGGTGGCCGTCGTCGAGGCGCGTGCCGCGGCCGTCGTGGACGCCCTGCCCGCCGGCGCCACCGTCCTGCTCACCTCCCTCGCGGACTCCGGCACCACGCCGGTCATGCAGGTGGCCGCGCTCGCCGCGCAGGACGAGGCGGCCGGGATGCTCGAGAGCCGCTCCACCCGCCAGCCGGGCATGATCCAGTCCACCGACCTCCTGCCCACGCTCCTCGACCGCCTCGCGGTCGAGGCCCCCGCGGGCCTGGCCGGGGCGCCGGTCCGGGTCGTCCCGGGCGAGGGCTCCGGCGCCGGCCGCATCGCCACGCTCATCGACGAGAACCGGCACGCGATGGCCGTCCGCCCGCTGACCGCGCCCTTCTTCTCCGGGCTCGTGCTCGTCAACCTCGCGCTCTACGCGCTCGTCACCGTCGGTCTCAACCGCGGCGTCCTCGACCGCGTGAGCCGCTGGCTGAGCCGGCGACGCTCGAGCGGGTGGGCCGGGATCGGCCGCGCCGCGCGGGCCGTCGACCCCGACACCGCGCTGAGGGCGCTACGGGGAGCCGCCGTCACCGTCGCCGCCGTGCCCGTCGCCAGCTACCTCGCCAACCTCCTGCCGTGGTGGCGCACCGGCTCGCCCGGGCTCGTCGTCTACACCGCCACGCTCGCCATCGCGGCGCTCGTCGCCGGGCTCGCCCTGGCCCGGCCCTGGCGCCGCCGCCTCCTCGCGCCCGTGGGGATCGTCGCCGGCATCACCGCCGTCGTCCTCGCCGTCGACGTCATCACCGGCGCCCGGCTCCAGCTTGCCGCGCTCATGGGCGTCCAGCCGCAGGTGGGCGGGCGCTTCTACGGCATCAACAACTCCTCCTTCGCCCTGTGGGCCACGAGCACGGTCCTCACCGCGGCCTGCCTCGCCGAGCCGCTCGTGCGCCGCGGACGACGGCGGGCGGCAGCGCTCGTCGTCGGCGCCGTCGGGCTCGGCGCGACGGTCCTCAACGGGGCGCCGGGCATCGGCGCGGACTTCGGCGGCCCGCCGGCGCTGCTGCCGGCCTTCATCATCCTCGCGCTGCTGGCCCTGGGGGTGCGGCTGACGTGGCGGCGGGTGGTGCTCGTCCTCGGCGTCGCCGCCGTCGTCGCCCTGTCGTTCTCGATCGTCGACTGGCTGCGCCCGCCCGCCGAGCGCAGCCACCTGGGCCGCTTCGTCGAGACCGTGCTCGACGGCGGGCTCCTCGACGTCGTCCTGCGCAAGCTCGGGCAGAACCTCGCCAACCTCTTCGGCTCCACCCTCACCTTCCTCGCCGCGGGCGGGATCGCGCTCGTCATCCTCGTCCTCACCCAGCCGCTGCGCCGCGCTGCGCGGCGGGGCGACCACGCCGCCTACGGGTGGCTCGCGGAGGGCTCCTCGCTGCGGCGGCTCGAGGCGGACGCGCGGATGCTGCGCCCGGCGCTCGTCGCCGTCGCGATCGCACTGGGGATCGGCTTCGCGGTCAACGACTCCGGCATCGTCATCCCCGCGATCGGCATCTCGGTCGCGGTACCGCTCCTCATCGGGGTGGTCGCGAGCTGGCTGCTGCGGCTGCGGGCGGCCAGGCCGGCTCAGCCGGTGGCGACGGCGCGGTAGGGCCGGCCGGGCTCCTGCTGCGTGGGGCGGTCGCCGAGCTGGCGCGCGCCCACCCGCACGCCGCGGGCACGGCGCACCGCGGCGGCGAGCATGACGTCGCGGTACTGGGCGGCGCGGTGGAGCTGGCCGCCGAGGTCGTTGCTGCTCGCACGGTGCTGCAGGTCGCAGGGCACCTCGACGAGCGTGAAGCCCTTGACGAGCAGGTCGATCGTCATGCCGGTCTCCACGCCCCACCCGGCGGCCAGCGGCACGGCCGCCTCGAAGGCCTCGCGGGTGAGGCAGCGCTGGCCGGACAGCGGCTGGGTGGGCAGCCAGCCGGTCGCGCCTGCGATGGCGCGCCGGGCCTTGCCGACGACGATCCCGCGCCCGCCCGCACCGGGCTGGGGCGGCAGGACGGCGATGGCGCAGTCGGCGGTGCCGCCGAGCACGGCGTCCACGAGCGGGGCGACCCCGACGGCGGTCTCCCCGAGGTCGGCGTCGATGAACAGGAGGAGCCGGCGCGGACCGTCCGGGGCGTCGCGCATGGCGACGACGGAAGCACCGGTCTCCATCGCCGAGGCCTTGCCCCGGTTGACGGAGTGGCGTACGACGACGGCGCCCGCGGCCCGGGCGATGTGCTGGGTCGCGTCGGTGGAGCCGTCGTCGACGACGACGACGAGGTCGACGTGCGGGATGGCACGTGCGGCCCTGACGGTCGCCGCGATCCGCTCGCCCTCGTCCTTGGCCGGGATCACGACGGCGACCCGCTGGGGGCTGGGGCGCCGGTTCACCCCTCGAGCGTAGTGGCGGTCAGGGCCTTCGTGCAGGTTCACGGCACAGGGCCGTCAGCGCAGCGTGACCTGGCGGGAGACGATCCCCGCGCGAGCGCGCCGGGCGTCGGCGTCGAGCGGGCCCGTCTCCGCGAGCGCCGCCTCCAGACGCTTCTCGAACTCGGCGCACGGACCGGCGAGCTCGTCGGCCTCGGTGCCGGGCACCAGCTCCCACACCGGCACGAGGATCCCGCTGGTGCGGAAGGCCCCGACGAAGCGGGCGCCCTCCTCCAGCTCGGACTCGCGGCGGGCGTGGAGACGGGCGAAGGCGTCCAGGACGTCCTCCTGCGGCTCGGGGCGTGCCCAGCGCAGGAACTCCCGGCCCATGCGGCACCAGTACGCGGACTCGACGCCGTCGACCTTGACGGTCGGGACGATGCCCTCGCTGGACTGCTCGATGGCGGCGGTGACCTCCGCGTCGCGCTCCTGGTCGGCGGCGAGCCAGAACGCGAAGTCGTCGTGGATCACCGGCTCGAAGGGGACGGTGAGGTCGAGGACGTCCTGCAGGCGCGGGCCCGGCTCGAGGATGCCGAGGTTGAGGACCGGCGCGCCGGGCTCGGCGTCGAGGGCGAGGAGGAGCGCGGCGGCGACGTCGCGGCTCGCGTCCCCGGACTTCGCGGCGGTCTGCAGGCCGACGAGGACGGTGCCGTCCTCGCGGTGCAGCGCCGGCCACAGCTCGGGGAGCATGGTGGCGACGACGACCTCACGGGAGCCGTACTCCGCCGTCGTGCGGACGGTGGCGGTCGCCGAGGGGACGACCTCGCGCATCGCGACCCAGTCCGTCTCCCCCGGCAGGCCCTCGAAGGGACGCTCGACGAAGGGCACCTCCGCCCGCTTCGGGCGGGGGCTCTCGGACTGGCGCTTACGGCTCTTCTTACCCATGGTCACCAAGCCTATCGGTGACTACAGGACGTACGGGTCACGGCCCTCGTCGGCGGTCATCGGCAGGCCCGCCCCGCCCCAGGCATGCATGCCGCCGTCGAGGTTGCGGGCGGTGAAGCCGGAGTGGTTGAGCCACGCGGTGGCGCGCATCGAGCGGCCGCCGGAGCGGCACACGACGAGAAGGTCCTCCTCGGGCAGGTCATCGAGGCGGTCGGGCAGCTCGCCGAGCGGGATGTGGACCGCGCCGGGGATGTGCCCGGCGTCCCACTCGTTCTGCTCGCGCACGTCGAGGACCGCGTGCCCGGCCGGGACGGGCGCGGCGGGGTCGAGGTCGCCGACGGTGAGGTCACTGGGCTGGTCGAGGTCGTCCATGCGATCCACGGTAGCTCGCCCGCGGGTACTGGGCGCTCGGCGAAGGGAGCGCTGATCGGTGGGCCGGGGTGCGGGCGGGGTGGCAGGATCGGGGCATGCACGAGCGCGCCGGAACCCCCGCCCTGCCCGAGGACCTCATCGACGTCGACGCGGTCGTCTCCGCGTACTACGACCGCACGCCCGACATGGACGACCCGTCCCAGCAGGTGGCCTTCGGGACTTCCGGCCACCGCGGCTCGAGCCTGGACTCCGCCTTCACCGAGGCCCACATCGTCGCGACGACGGCGGCCATCGTCGAGTACCGCCGCGCGCAGGGCACCGACGGCCCCCTCTTCATCGGCCGCGACACCCACGCGCTGTCCGAGCCCGCCTGGCGCACCGCCGTCGAGGTCCTCGCCGCCGCCGGGGTCGAGCTGCGGGTCGACGCCCGCGACCCCTTCACCCCCACTCCCGCCGTCTCCCACGCGATCCTCCTCGCCAACGGGGCCGGCACCGCCGCCGGCGTCCGCGTCGAGGGCCCGGGCCGCGCGGACGGCATCGTCGTCACCCCCTCCCACAACCCGCCCCGCGACGGCGGCTTCAAGTACAACCCGCCGCACGGCGGGCCGGCCGGCTCCGACGCGACCTCGTGGATCGCCGCGCGCGCCAACGAGATCCTCCGCTCCGGCGTCGCCGCCGTCCCCCGCATCCCCGTGGAGCGGGCGCTGGCCGCGGAGACCACCCGGCGCCACGACTTCCTCGCGGCGTACGTCGACGACCTCGCCAACGTCGTCGACCTCGAGGCCATCGCCGGTGCCGGCGTGCGCATCGGCGCGGACCCCCTCGGTGGCGCCGCCGTCGAGTACTGGGGCGCGATCGGCGAGCGCTACGGGCTCGACCTCACCGTCGTCAACCCGACGGTCGACCCGCGGTGGTCGTTCATGACCCTCGACTGGGACGGCAAGATCCGCATGGACTGCTCCTCGCCGTCGGCGATGGCCTCGCTGCTGCGGGTCATGCGCCCCGAGGACGGCGGACCGGCCCCCTACGACATCGCCACCGGGAACGACGCCGACTCCGACCGGCACGGCATCGTCACGCCCGACGGCGGGCTGATGAACCCCAACCACTTCCTCGCCGTCGCCATCGAGTACCTCTTCGCCCACCGGCCGGGCTGGCCCGAGGCCGCTGCCGTGGGCAAGACCCTCGTCTCCTCCGCGCTCATCGACCGGGTGGCGGCCGGGCTGCGACGGCGCCTGCTCGAGGTGCCGGTGGGCTTCAAGTACTTCGTGCCCGGCCTGCTCGACTCCTCGGTCGGTTTCGGCGGCGAGGAGTCGGCCGGTGCGTCCTTCCTGCGCCACGACGGCTCGGTGTGGACCACCGACAAGGACGGCATCATCCTCGGGCTGCTCGCCTCGGAGATCCTCGCGGTCACCGGCCGCAGCCCGAGCCAGCTCCACGAGGAGCAGGTCGAGCGCTTCGGCGCCTCCGCGTACGCCCGCATCGACGCCCCGGCCAGCCGCGAGCAGAAGGCGAAGCTCGGGGCGCTGAGCCCCGACGCCGTCACCGCGACGACGCTCGCCGGCGACCCGATCACCGCGCGGCTCGTCCGCGCGCCCGGCAACGACGAGCCGATCGGCGGGCTCAAGGTCACCACCGAGCACGCGTGGTTCGCCGCCCGCCCCTCGGGCACCGAGGACGTCTACAAGATCTACGCCGAGTCCTTCCGCGGCGAGGAGCACCTCGCCCAGGTGCAGGCCGAGGCGAAGACCGTCGTCGACGACGCCCTCGGGTGAGGACCACCGTCACGGTCTGAGCATCCTGCCGGGTGCACGAAGGCCCGGACCCCACACGGGTCCGGGCCTTCGTCGTCCTCAGGCGCGCGCGCCCAGCCGCCTGGTCGCCGCTCCGGCGCCCAGCAGGAGGAGCACGGCCAGTGCCGCGACGGCCACGGGAGCACCGGTCGAGGGCAGCCTGCCCCCGCCGGAGCCGCCGGAGCCGCCGGTGGACGCGCCGTTGCCCGACCCATCGTCACCGGAGCCGTCGTCACCAGAGCCGCTTCCGGACCCGTCGTCGTCGGAGCCGTCACTCGGCCCGCCGCCACCGGGGGTGTCGTCGCCGTCCGAGTCGTCCGGCACCTGGGTGAAGGTGACGGAACGGACCTCGGAGTCGGCCTCGCCACCGTGGGCGTCCGTCGCCGTGACGTACCAGGAGTGCGTCCCGTCGGCCGGCACCCACGACGCCGTGACGACGGCGCCGCTCGGGACGTCGGCGAGCTTGGCGATCGCCCGCTCCGAGCCGGGGGTGATCTCCGTGTCGGTGAGGACCTCGGCGCCGAACGCGTCGGTGCGCAGCTCCTTGACGCGGCTGACGATGCCCGCCGTCTCGTAGCTGATGACGAAGTCCTGGTTCTCCAGCTCGAGGGACTCGTGGTCGGAGTTGTAGACCTCGAGCGACGGCGAGTAGGTCCGCACGCGGATCTCCTCGTCCTCGTTGTCGAACTGGAGGAGCCGGAGGAAACCGAGGCCCCCCTCGGCCAGGCCCTGGTAGTCGAAGAGCATCTGCGTGACGGTCCGGTCGTCGACGCCGTCACCGTCGTCGTCGAAGGAGTCGTACCGCGTGTACGCGTCGTGGTAGTGCCCCGACATGACCATCGAGACGTTCGGGTTGGTCGCCACGACCTCGTCCTGGATCTGCTGCGGGATCGGTCCGAGCCCACCGGTCGTGAGGAGGTACTCGTGGAGGTTGATGATCCCGACGCGCTCGGGGTACTCGGCGAGCACCTCGTTCATCCACGCGATCTCCTCGTCGCCCGGGTCCCAGCCCATCGACACGACGATGAAGTCGATGCCGCCGGCCGTGAAGAGGTCGTAGTGGCCCCGGTTGTTCTCGTACGAGCCGCCGTACCAGGGGTTGTCCGCGAACCGGGCCTCGCCGAAGAACCGGCCGTACTCCGTCCAGTCGCTGTCGAAGTTGCCGACGTCGTGGTTCCCCGCCAGCACGCCGTACGGCAGGCCGGCGTCGTCGAGCAGCTGGTAGGCCGGGTCGGCGTTGGCCCACTGGTAGGGCTGGTCGAAGTCGTCGACGATGTCGCCGGTGTGGAACAGGTACTGGAGGTTGACGCCCTCGCGCTGCTCCAGCAGGTAGTTGTGGATGCCCAGCTGGTGCTCGTAGAACTCCTCGTTGTAGTACTGCGTGTCCGACTCCCAGGCGAGGGTGAAGTCGTACTCGCTGCGCGGGGTGTCCTGCGGGTGCGCGGGCTCCACGACGGTGTCGCGGTCGCTGAGGTTCTCCCCCGCCCAGCCCTCGGAGTGCTGGACGAGGAAGCGCGCGGTGCCGTCGACGAGGTGGTCGGCCGTCGGGACGTCGGCCGCAAGCGTGAACTCCTCGGCCTCCGTCGTGACGTGCCGGTCGACCTCCTCCCACGCCTCGTCGGCCGTGTTCCACACGTGGAGGAGGACCTTGGCCGACGCGTTGGCGGAGCCGTCCCACGTCACCCGGACCGACGCGCCCTCACCGGAACCGGCCGGCACTGCGACGTCGAAGGTCTGGTACGGCAGGGCGTCGGTGCTGCTGACGTCCACCGACTGCCCGTCGACGGCACGCAGAGCCGCCCGCTGCTCCTCGTCCGGCTCCACGCCCTCACGCTCCGCCGCGAGCGCGTCACGGGTCTCACCGGAGGTGACCGTGACGGCGGCGTCGGAGGCGTCGTAGCTGTAGGCCTCGCGGAAGACGACGTCGAGCGCGTCGCCCGCCTCGTCGGCGACCTGGGCGACGAGCTCCACCTCGGGGCCACTGACCTCGGCACCGTCCAGGGGGGAGAGGAGGTCGACCGTCGGGTCCTCCTCCGGCGTCGTGAAGGTCTCGCCGACCTCCGCGACGTTCCCGGCGGCGTCGGTCGCCGTGACGACGAGGGTGTGCTCCCCGGCGGCGAGGTCGGTCGACGACGTCTCGTGCGGCAGCTCGACCGCCGCGCCGTCGAGCGTAGCGACGACGTCGACGACCTCGGTGGTCGCGTCCGTGACCTCGGCGTCGAGGACGATCCCGCCCTGGAGCCGGTCCTCGGTGCGGGTGTCGGCCGTGAGCGCGGGCGTCACCTCGGGGGCGGTGTTGTCGACGACGACGTCGGCAGACGCGGCGGACTCACCGTCGGTCGCGCTGACGGTGTGCGGGCCGTCCGCCACGTCGGTCGTGTCCCAGGCGTAGCCCTCGGCGACGTAGGCGTCGTCGGGGATGGTGAACACCGCGGGGTAGTTGTCGTACTTGCTGTCGTTGGTGTCCCCCATGGGGATGTTGCCGCCGGCGTAGCCGGCCGGGGCGAGCGTGCGCCCGTCCGGCAGGATGAGGCGCGGCGAGCTGATGGTGTAGTCGTCGTTGTTCTCGTTGTCGTCCTCGCACGGCCAGGCCTTGGTGCCGGCCGACACGATGACGGTGAGCTCCTCACCCTGGACGACGTCCGTGAGCGGGACGTCCGCGGTGACCGTCTCGACGTCGGCGTAGGTGCCGCGCTCGAAGATCGTCAGCACCCGCCCGGACTTGCACTGCTGGTCGAGCGTCTCGCCCTCGCCCGGCATGACGACGGCGTTGCGGAAGCGGTCGTCCGTGGCCGTGACGTCGACGGCGAAGACGGGCGAGTGCTCGAGCTGGGCGGTGGTCGGGGTGCGGGCCTCGCCGTCGACCGACAGGGTGAGACCGGCGGGGTAGCTGTCGCCGGCGGCGGAGACCGTCATGGTGCCGGACACCACGTCACCGTCCTTGACGCTGAGGCGGACCGGGCCGGTCGACGCACCCTCGACGTCCACGCGCACAACGTCGCCGACCGTCTCGTTCGTGCCGTCCGAGGCGACGAACCGGTACTCGTAGTACTTCTTGCCGGTGAGGTCGACGGCGCCGACGGTGTGCGCGTAGGTGTCGCCCTCCGCGACGAGGAGGCTGTGGTCGGTGAACTCCGCGTCGATGTCCGAGCGCAGCTGCAGCGTGACGCTACGGACGAGCGTGTCGTCGGTGATCGTCGCGGAGACGGTGAAGTCCTGCGCGGGGTTGACGGTGTCCGGCGTGGTGTCGGCGACCTGCGGCGCCACCGTGTCCGGCGTCATCGCGGTGAGCTCTGCCGGGACCTGGTCCGCGTCCACGGAGCCCGGGCTCGCGGGGCGGGACCCGAGGAGGGTCTGCTGCGAGAAGTTCTCGGCGTCGGCGGCGTAGGCCAGGCCCTGGTCGGTGACGACGTCGCGGACGCCGCCCATGTTGTAGAAGCCCTCGCTGACCGTGACCCCGGTCGCGGTCATGATCTCCATGCCGCGGGCGCTGCCGTTGGCCATGCCCCCGACGTGGGCCTCGAGAATTCGCGCCTCAGGGACCTCGGTGCTCCAGAAGGCGTTGAAGTCAGCCCGGGTGAGGTCGTCGTTGGCGCCGTTCTTCACCCAGATGACGACGGCCTCGCCCGGCGGGACGATGGCGTCCGCGGGCTCCGCCGGCCACAGCGCGGAGCTGCCGCTGTCGGGGTACTGGTAGCGGACGTGGTAGTCGGAGAAGTCGATCGGCTCCGTCGTCGTGTTGTAGACCTCGATGTACTCGTAGCCGTCGCTCGAGCCGACGTTCGTGGAGTCGACGACGAGCTCGGTGAGCATGATGTTGCCGACGCGGGAGTCTGCCGGCAGCGCGGGGATCGACTCGGTCGGCTCCTCGGGCTCCTCGGGCTGCTCAGGCTCCTCGCCACCGCGGTCCTCGAGCTGGGCGGGGTCGACCACGCCGGGCGACGCCGGAGCAGGGCCGGCGAGGAGGTCCATCGAACGCGTCGCCGCGTCGACCGGCACCCGGAAGTGCGCGCCCAGGTCGATGCCCGCGGAGCCCGACGGGTAGAAGGACCACCCGACGACCTCGCCGTCGGCCCCGGTGATGCGGATCCCGCGGTTGCCCCCGTTGGCCAGGCCCGGCTGGCCGGTCATGCGCACGACGTCGTAGGCCTCGGCCGAGCCGCCGCGCTCGGCCCAGAAGGCGCGGAAGTCGTCCTCGTCGTAGGCGAAGGAGTTGACGTTGCCGTCCTCGCTCTCGTAGGAGAGCCAGAGGACGACCGTGCCGCCGGCGGGCACGACCGTCCCGGCCGGCACCTCGAGCGGCACGTTGTTGCCGCCGTCGGCGTTGTCCTCGAAGGCGTAGGAGAAGGTGTAGCCCCCCTCCCCGATGGTGACGTCGGCGTCGGTGGGGTTGGTGACCTCGACGTACTCGAAGTGGTCGTAGCTGTCCGGGTTGGGCACGATCTCCGTGACGACGAGCGGCCAGGTGGCAGCGGGTGCCGCGACGACGGGCGCGACGAGCGTCCCGAGCGTCAGCGCGGCGAGCGCCGTCGTCGCGACGGCCGCGCGGCGGGTGTGGTGGGCTCTCATGGGCCTCGGCTTCCTCGTATCGACAGGGGCAGGCCGACCGTAGGAGAGGTGGGTGACCCACCGGTGAACGGAAGGCGTCCGGACGGTTCGACGTGCGGGAGCAGTGCCGTCCCGCCAGACTCGGGGCACCTCAACGAAAGGATGGGTCATGGGAATCGGCGGAGGGATCTTCCTCATCGTGGTCGGCGCGGTCCTTGCCTTCGGGCTGAGCCCGGACACGTGGGAGGTCTTCAACATCCAGATCATCGGCTACATCCTCATGGCGGTGGGCGTGCTCGCCCTCGTGCTCGCCTTCGCCATGCAGCGCCAGCGTCGCAACAGCAGCCACACCGAGTACGTCGAGCGACGGGACATCGGCAACCCCCCGCCGCCGGTGCGCTGAGCCACCTCCACGCGGCCCGCGTCCCCTCTCTCGGGGCGCGGGCCGCGGCACGCTCCCCTACGGTCGAGCACATGGCTCGCCCCTCCCTCGCCGCCTCCCTGGAGGACGGACTCAACCGCCGCCTCCTGCCCTACCTGCGACGACGGGGGTGGCGCCCCACGACCATCACCTACACCGGCTACGGCACGCCCGAGCGCCTGCGGGTCCTCGCCCGCGTGCTCCTCAAGGAGGACGACGGCGACGTCGCGGCGGCCGACGTCGGTGCCACCGAGCCCGAGCTCGCCGAGGCGCAGGAGGCCGAGCGCGGGTGGCGCTCCTTCCTCACCACGCCCGTGTCGCACCTGCCGGTCGTCGTCGAGATCGCCGGCCGCCAGCACGCCGCGCGGGTGGACCGCGGCGGCTACCTCGACCTCCTCGTCCCCGACCACGGCCTGCCGCCGGGGTGGCACGACATCACCGTGCGCGCCCGCGGCGCCCGGCCGACGACGGCACGGGTGCTCGTCATCGGTGCCGAGACCCGCTTCGGTGTCATCAGCGACATCGACGACACCGTCATGGTCACCCGCGTGCCGCGGCCGCTTGTCGCCGCGTGGAACACCTTCGTCCGGCACACGAGCACCCGCCAGCCGGTGCCCGGGATGGCCGAGCTCTTCCAGCACGTGCAGGCGGCCCGGCCCGGTGCGCCGGTGCTCTACCTGTCGACCGGCGCGTGGAACGTCGTGCCCGCCCTCGAGCGCTTCTTCCGCCGCAGCGACCTGCCCGCCGGGCCGATGCTCATGACCGACTGGGGGCCGACGAACACCGGCTGGTTCCGCAGCGGGCAGGAGCACAAGCGCACGACGCTGCGGCGCCTGCTCATCGACTTCCCCGAGGTGAGCTGGCTGCTCGTGGGCGACGACGGGCAGCACGACCCGGAGATCTACGCCGAGCTCGCGCGCGAGCACCCCGACCGCGTCACCGCCGTCGCCATCCGCCAGCTCACCCCGACCGAGCACGTGCTCTCCCACGGCACCCGCAGGCCATGGACGGCGGGCGCGGGCAGCACGACGGCGGCCGGCTCACCGAGGGACGCCGCGTCCCCTTCGTCGAGGCCGGCGACGGCGAGGCCCTGTGGGAGCGCCTGCACCCCCACCTCACCTGACCGGCCCCCTCCCCACCCCACCCCATACGCCGAGAGCCGGATTCCTCGTGGAGGAATCCGGCTCTCGGCGCGCATGGGGTCTACGCGGCGGGCGGCCGCCGAGGTAGAGGTCGCTGAGCTTCGGGTCGGCGAGCAGCTCGCGCGCCGGCCCCGTGGCGAAGACCCGCCCGAGGTCGAGGACGCAGCCGATGTCGGCCATCTCCAGCGCCCGGCGCGCGTTCTGCTCGACGAGCAGCACCGCGACCCCGGCCTTCCGCATGATGTCGACCTGCTCGAAGATCGTCGTCACGCGCTTGGGGTCCAGGCCCATCGACGGCTCGTCGAGGAGGACGACGTCGGGCCGGATGACGAGCGCGCGGGCGAACTCGACCTGCTTCTGCTGCCCGCCGGAGAGCAGCCCGGCCGTGTCCTTCCAGCGCTCCCCGACGAGCGGGAAGATCTCCTTGACGTACTCGCAGCGCTCCGGCAGGACCGACTGGTCCTTCAGGGAGTAGCCGCCGAGCATGATGTTCTCCTCGACCGTCATCTCCTTGAAGACGCTGTGCCCCTGGAGGACGTGCGACAGGCCCCCGCGCAGCAGCCGCTGCGGGCCCTGCCCGGTGACGTTCTTCCCGTTGAGGGCGATGGTGCCCTGGCGCGGCTTGAGCATGCCGCTGGCCACCTTGAGCACGGTGGACTTGCCCGCGCCGTTGGGACCGACGAGGCAGACCACCTCGCCGCGGCGGACCTGGACGGACAGGCCGCGCAGGACGAGGGCCGCCTTGCCGTAGCCGGCCTGGATGTCGTCGAGCTCGAGGACGATGTCAGACGCCAAGGTATGCCTCCAGCACCTTCGGGTCGGACTTCACGACGTCGGGCGTGCCCGTCGCGATCGGCCGGCCACGGTCGAAGACCACGATGTGGTCGCACAGACTCATGATGAGGTCCATGTTGTGCTCGACGATGAGGAAGGTCGTGCCCTCGTCGTTGAGCTCCCGCACGAGCAGGGCGATCCGCTCGATGAGGGAGGGGTTCACGCCGCCGGCCGGCTCGTCGAGCATGACGAAGGGCGGGTCGGTCATGAGGGTCGAGCCGAGCTCGAGGAGCTTCTGCTGCCCGTAGGAGATGTCGCGCGCCTCGGAGGCCTCGAGGTGGTCGATGCCCACGCGGGCCAGCATGGCGCGCGCCTTCTCGACGGTCTCGGTGCTCCGCGTGTTCCCGAGGTACTCCCCGAGCGTGCGCGGCTGCACCGCGACGAGCATGTTCTCCAGGACGGTCATCCGCGGGAAGACCCGGCACAGCTGGAAGCTGCGGCCCAGGCCCGCGCGGGCGATCTTGTGCGGGGCCCAGCGGGTGACGTCCTTGCCGTGCATGGTGACGGTGCCGGAGTCGGGGCGGATCATGCCGGTGACGCAGTTGAAGAACGTCGTCTTGCCCGAGCCGTTGGGGCCGATGAGCCCGTTGATCTTGCCCTCGTAGAACTCCGTCGTCGCGCCGTCGACGGCGTGGACGCCACCGAAGGACTTGGTCAGCCCCTCGGTGCGCAGGACGGTGTCAGCCGCGCTCATCGCCGGCCTCCTTCGTGGTGGTGGCCTTCGCCTGCTGCTGCTCGCGCAGCTCCTCGGCGGAGACCTCGCGGATCGAGGAGCTCTGCGGACCAAAGCGGCGCAGGAGCTGAGAGGCCCCGGTGAGCACGCCGTCGGGCAGGAAGAGGACGACGAGCCCGAGGAGCAGGCCGGTGGCGACGAGGTGGAACTGGGACTGCCCGTAGTTGAGGACGAAGTACTCCAGCGCGGCCCCGACGACGATCGCCCCGAGGAGCGGGCCGAAGAGGTACCGCACGCCGCCGAGGAGCGCCATGAGGACGACCGTGGAGCCCAGGACGATGTCGAACTGGAAGATCGGGTCGAGGTCGCCGAACCACAGGGCGTAGAACCCGCCGGCCATGGCCACGAAGAAGGCGGAGATGACGAAGGCGACGAGCTTGAGCTTGCCCGTGGGAGCGCCGAGGGACTCGGCCTTGTCCTCGTCCTCACGCACACCCTTGAGCGAGGCGCCGAAGCGCGACCGGTCGATGAGCGTCCAGGTGAGGAGGGTGACCGCGAGCAGCGCGAGGAAGATGTAGAAGAAGGTCTCGTGGTGCTCGGGGCGGAGCATGTCCGGGAAGGGCCGCGGGACGACGAGCCCCGCGGAGCCACCGGTCACGGTGCTCCAGCTCTGGAAGAGCAGCTGGAGCACGAGGACGAGGGCGATCGTCACGATGACGAAGGAGGACCCGCGCACGCGCAGCGCCGCGAAGCCCACCGGGATGGTGATGACCGCCGTCGCCAGGGCCGCGACGAGGGAGGCGAGGAGCCAGTTCATCCCGGTGTGGATGACGAGCAGCGCCGTCCCGTAGGAGCCGAGGCCGAAGAACGCGGCGTGGCCCAGGGAGATGTAGCCCGTGAACCCGCCCATGATGTTCCACCCGGTCGCGAAGACCGCGTAGTTGAGGACGATGACGCCCGCGCTGAGCATGTA
Source organism: Georgenia sp. Marseille-Q6866 (assembly GCF_965111665.1). Classification (NCBI taxonomy): domain Bacteria; kingdom Bacillati; phylum Actinomycetota; class Actinomycetes; order Allobogoriellales; family Allobogoriellaceae; genus Georgenia; species Georgenia sp. Marseille-Q6866. The sequence goes on from NZ_CBCOOR010000005.1 coordinate 97,804, forward strand.
GGGGTTGGGGGCGATCGAGGGCCACAGCGCGAGGACGGCGATGATGACGACGACGAGGAGCACCGGCCGCAGCCGGCTCACCCCGCCGCCACCCGCGACGCGGCTGCGCGCGGGGACGGGCTTGGTCCGGTCAGAAACGCTGAGCAAGGCGACCTCCGAAGAATCCCTGCGGCCGCACCATGAGGGTGAGGAACAGTGCCAGGTAGAAGATGGTCTGCGCCAAGGTCGGCGTGACACCGGGGAGCAGCTCGGCCATGACGCGCAGCACCCCGAGGAGCAGGGCCGCGATCGCCGCGCCCGGGATCGAGCCCAGGCCACCGACGACGATGATCGCCATGAGCGGGCCGATCCAGTGCCAGTGCAGGGAGGGGTAGATCGTCTGGTTGAGCGCGAGCGCCGTCCCACCGACGGCCGCCGTGGCCAGGCCCAGGCCGAAGCCCAGTCCCGCCGTCCGGTCGGTGTCGATGCCGACGAGCTGGGCCGCCTCGCGGTGCTGGATCGTCGCGCGCAGGGCCCGGCCGAAGCGGGTCTTCTTGAGCACGAGGAACAGTGCGAGCAGGCTCAGGCCCGCGAGTGCGAAGGAGATGATCTGCACGACGGGGATCGAGGCGCCGAACAGGTCGATGCTCGAGGACCCGTAGGGCAGCTGGATGCGGCGCTGGGTGCCGGTGAAGATCATCCCGAGGAGGCCCTCGATGATGAGGGCGATCGCGAAGGTGATGAGCACCGACATCATCGTCATCGTCGACGGCTTGAGCCGGCTGATGAGCCAGCGCTGGATCGCGAAGCCGAGGAGGAAGAACAGCGGGACCGTGCCGATGAGCGAGATCATCGGGTCGAGCCCGGTGGAGCTGGAGAAGCGCCACGCGATGTACCCGGCGAGGATGATGAACGCCGCGTGGGCGAGCATCACCACCCGCATGACTCCGAAGTAGAGCGTGAGCCCTGCGGCAAGGAGGGCGTAGAGCCCTCCTTGCAGCACGCCCAGGATCAGGCTCTGGAAGATGAGCGACACGGTCGGGTCACCACTCCGGCTTCGGGTAGACGAGCTCGGCCGTGGCGGTGTCCTCGGGCAGCACGATGGCGATCTCGCCGTCGACGTACTGGAGGATCATGTGCGCGCCGTTGGGGCGGCCGGCCTCGTCCCAGGCGAGCGGCCCGACGACGGTGTCGACGGTCGCGCCGCGCAGGTAGTCGATGAGCTGCTGCTGGCAGTCGCCCTGCTCGGCGCAGCCGACCTCCTCGACGGCGGCCGCGACGACCTGGCCCGTCGTGTAGGCGTTGGCCTCGTCCTCCTGGGGCGCCTCGCCGTGGAGCGCGGTGTGCGCCTCGACGAACTCGGCGTTCGAGGGCCAGTCGGCCTGGTTGGAGTAGCCGGTCGGGGACAGGATGCCCTCGACCGCCCCGCCGATGGCCTCGGGGAACTCGGGGTTGGTGGGCGCCGTGGAGAAGGCGGCCATGCGCGGCTGGTAGTTCAGCTGCTGCAGCGCGAGGATGAGGTTGACCGCGTCCTGGTACTGCGTGCCGCCGACGACGAGGTCGGGGTCCGCGTCGGCGATCTTCGCGGCGATGGCGTTGAAGTCAGACTGGTTCGGCGGGTAGACCTCGTCGACGACGAGCTCCACGCCCGCCTCGACGAGCTTGTCCCGCAGACCGTAGGCGGTGCCCTGCGCGAAGGGGTCGTCCATCGCGGCCACGGCCATGGTCTGCGGCCGCTCCCCCTCGGGCATCGAGAGGATGTGCTCGACGAGGTTGTTGTAGTGGTCCGGCGCGATGGCCGGGGCCGCGTAGAAGATGTTCTCGAAGCCGTTCTCGAAGACCTCGGCGGCGGCCGCGGCCGGCTCGACGAAGAGCATCCCGTACTCGGAGGCCACGCGGGAGGCGGGCACGACGAGCCGGGTGGAGAACGGGCCGAAGAGGAGGTCGACCTCCTCCTGGGCGATGAGGGACTCGTAGTCGGAGACGACGCGAGCCGCGTCCGAGGCGTCGTCGAGGATCTTGAGCTCGACCTGCCGACCGAGGAGGCCGCCGTTGTCGTTGGTCACCTGTGCCCAGGTCTCGTAGCCTCGCTCGACGCCCTTGCCGGGCTCGGCGAAGTCACCTGTCAGCGGGAGCGAGACACCGATGACGATGGGGTCGTCGGAGCCTTCACCGTCGCCGGTGTCGCTTCCTCCGCCGTCCCCGCAGGCCGCCAGCGCAAGCATGGCAACCGCACCTGCTGCGATCCCCCGGGTCAACCGCTTCGTTGACATCCGTCCTCCTTCATTGGTTCCGGACACGCTCTCGAAAGCGCTTTCCGGACAGTACGGCCTCCGGCGCCTGCCGCGCAAGGGTGTTGCGTGATCGTGATCACGTCGCGTCGCCAGATCCCGCGCGCCTGCTGCCGGAAACCGCATCCCCGAATCGCCTACGGTTTGCCGGCCCAACCCCTCGAGCCGACAGCAGGATTCCTCCGACGAGGGATCCGGCTGTCGGCACCAGCAGGTGGCACCCTTGGCCGGAAAGCGCTTGCCATTCGGGCCCGCCGTGGGCCATGATGGCCGGGCGGCACTGGCCGCCCCACACTCGACGGAGAGGATGAGACGTGCCGAAGGTAGCGATGGTGACCGGGGGGAACCGGGGCATCGGGCTGGGCATCACCACCCGGCTGCTCGACGAGGGGTACGCCGTCGCGATCCTCGCGACCCGTGAGGAGCCGGCCGAGCTCATGGCCGAGCTTCGCGAGCGTGGCGAGGCGACCTACGTCCGCGGCTCGGTTGCCGATCTCGCCGACCACGAGCGCTACGTCGCGGCCACCCTCGAGGAGTGGGGGCGCATCGACGTCCTCGTCAACAACGCGGGCGTGGCCCCCACGGTCCGGGACGACATCCTCGTCGCGACCCCGGAGAGCTACGACCGCGTCATGGACATCAACCTGCGCGGCCCCTACTTCCTCACCCAGCTCGTCGCCCGCACGATGGTCGAGCGCCGGGGGGAGATGGCCGAACTGCCCGACGCGCCTGTCGGCACGATCGTCAACGTCTCCTCGACCTCCGCCGTCACCGTCTCGACCAACCGCGGTGAGTACTGCCTGTCCAAGGCGGGCATGGCGATGTCCACCCAGCTGTGGGCGGCGCGGCTCGCCCCCGAGGGGATCCTCGTCTACGAGATCCGCCCCGGGATCATCGCCACCGACATGACGGCGGGCGTCACCGAGAAGTACGACGCCTTCTTCGCCGGCGGCGGCGCACCGATCCCGCGCTGGGGCCGGCCCTCCGACGTCGGCGGCGCCGTCGCCCAGCTCGTCGCCGGCCAGATGCCCTACTCCACCGGCGACGTCATCAACGTCGACGGCGGCATGCACATCCCCACCCTGTGACGAGGAGCGTCCCCGTGACTACCCACGAGCCCCAGACCCTGCAGATCGCCGGACGGCAGGTGCCCGTCGTCACGGCGAACACCGTCGTCGTCGGCACCGGCTCGGCCGGGTACTGCGCCGCCGAACGACTCGTCGAGCTCGGCCAGGACGACGTCGTCATGGTCACCGACAAGATCGGCGCCGGCGCCAGCCGCAACGCCGGCTCGGACAAGCAGACGTACTACAAGCTCACGCTCTCCGGTGACAGCGGCGACTCCGTGCGCGAGATGGCGCAGACGCTCTTCGCCGGGGGCGCGATGGACGGGGACAACGCGCTGGCGGAGGCCGCGCTGTCCGCGCGCGCCTTCCTCCACCTCGCCGACCTCGGGGTGCCCTTCCCGCAAAACCGCTACGGGGAGTTCATCGGCTACAAGACCGACCACGACCCGCGCCAGCGCGCCACCTCCGTGGGGCCCTACACCTCGCGGACGATGGTCGAGCAGCTGGAGAAGCGGGTCAACGCCAACGGCACCCGGATCTTCCCCGAGTGCCGCGTCGTCGACGTCCTCACCCACGACGGCACCGTCGCCGGCCTGCTCCTCCTGCGCACCGACGTCCCGCACGACGGCGAGCGCAGCCCCTACCTGCTCGTGCGGTGCACGAACGTCGTCTACGCGACGGGCGGGCCGGCCGGGCTCTACGCCACCCGGGTCTTCCCCAACGGGCAGTGGGGCGCCTCGGGCGCCGCCTACCGCGCGGGGATCGGCGGCAAGAACGTCACCGAGTGGCAGTTCGGGCTCGCCTCGACCAAGCCGCGGTGGAACGTGTCGGGCACGTACATGCAGGTGGTGCCGCGCTTCGTCTCGACCGACCAGGACGGCGGCGACGAGCAGGAGTTCCTCACCGAGGCGATCCCCGACTACGGCCGGCTCATGTCGCTCGTCTTCCTCAAGGGCTACCAGTGGCCCTTCGACGTCCGCAAGGCACGCGACGGCTCCTCGCTCATCGACCTGCTCGTCTACCGCGAGACGGTGCTGCGCGGCCGGCGGGTGTTCCTCGACTTCCGGCGCAACCCGGTGCGCGAGGACTTCGACCCGACCGCGCTGGACCCGGAGGCCTATGAGTACCTCGAGAAGGCCGGCGTCCTGTTCGGGACGCCCATCGAGCGTCTCAAGCACATGAACCTGCCCGCCTACGAGTTCTACCTGAACAAGAACCCCTACGTGGACCTCGAGCAGGAGATGCTCGAGGTGGACGTGTGCGCCCAGCACAACAACGGCGGCCTCCTCGTGGACGCGTGGTGGCAGTCCGACCTGCCCGGCTTCTTCCCGGTGGGCGAGGCCGGCGGGGCGCACGGGGTCTACCGGCCCGGCGGCGCGGCGCTCAACAGCGGCCAGGTGGGCGCCACCCGGGCGGCGCAGTTCATCGCGGCCCGGCGGTCCGACGCCCCGCTCGGGGAGGCGGAGTTCGCCGCCGCGGCCGAAGGACCGCTGCGTGACGCCGTCGAGCTGGTGTCGGCCGCGACCGAGCGAGCGGCAGCGGGCCGGGAGGATAACACCGGCGACCTGCTCCGCGACGTCGGAGAGCTCATGAGCGCCAAGGCCGGCCCGGTGCGCTCGCGCCAGTCGATCGCCGAGGCGCTCGAGCAGGTCGAGGAGTGGCTCGGGACGTACCGCGAGCTCGTGGTGGCCGACGCCGGGTCGCGCCGGGCCGTCAACCGCGCCTTCCTCGTGCGCGACATCCTCACGACGGCGCAGGTGTACCTCACGGCGATGGCCGACTACGTCGACCACGGCGGCCGCTCGCGCGGCTCGGTGCTCTACACCGACCCCGCCGGCTCGCTGCCACTCGTGGGCTACGGGCCGGACGCGTCGCAGGAGCTGGACCTGCCCGAGCTGTTCCGCTTCACCCTCGACGGCGGCGCGCTCGACGACGAGGTCCAGGAGGTCTCGTGGACCCCGCACCGCGCCGCGGACCCGGCGTCGCCGAGCGAGGCCGGCGACGTGGACATCACCTGGCGCCCCCGCCGGCCCATCCCGGAGACGGACGACTTCTTCGAGAACGTCTGGCGCGAGTACCGCGAGCACCAGAACATCCACTGACCCGCCGGCCGGCGCAGGCGCAGGCGCCCCCCGGCCTCCTCGACATCGTGTGGGTTTCGCGTTCTCTGAGAGCGCGAAACCCACACGGTCTTTCCGGGGCAGGGAGGGGACCGCTCCACAGGCCCGTCCGGCGTGCCTCACGTCCACCGCGTCACCGGCGTCCGCACCGCGGCAGCCGCCCCCTGGTGGACGCTGCCGCCATGGCACCCGACCGTCGGCGGATCAACCGCATGGCAGGACAGCACTGGTTCGTCCTCACCCGCTCCCAGCTCGAGGAGATCGGCGTCTCCGTCACGTGGATCCGCTCCCAGGTCGATCACCGCATCTGGCGCCGGGCCTACCCTGGCGTCTACATCACCCACGCCGGTCACCCGACGTGGGACACCCGGGTCGTCGCCGCCCTGGCGTACGCGGGCAAGGGAGCAGCGCTCTCTCACGCCACGGCCGGGGACTGGTGGTTCGAGAGCGACGCCACCCGTGCCCAGCGAGTGTCGAGCACGGTGGAGATCAGCGTGCCCGCCCGCAGGACGGTGGTCGCCCAGCGCGGGCTGCGGATCCACCGCCGCCGTACGGTCCCCGCCGTCTGGGAGGGCCGGATCGCGGTGACGACCGCAGCAGAGACCGCCGTCGACCTCGCCTGCCGCGCGAAGAAGGAGGACGACGTCGTCGGCGTGCTCACGCGCGCCCTCCGTGTCGCTGAGCCGGCCGACATCAGAGCTGCCGTCGCCGGGCGGTCACGAGTCCGCCGTCGGGAGCTGCTCCTCGACATCCTCACCGACGCCACGGCCGGCATGGAGTCACCACTCGAACGGCACTACCACCGTGACGTCGAGGTCGACCACGGGCTACCGGCGTCGGAGCTCCAGGTGCGCGAGCAGCTCCCGGGGTCCCGCATCCGCGCGGACTGCCGCTACCGCAGGTGGCAGGTGCGCGTCGAGCTCGACGGCAAGCTGGCACACCCGGGCGGGCGCACCGACAAGGACACGTGGCGCGACAACGCAGCACTGCTCGCCTCCAGGGAGGTGACGCTGCGGTACCGCTGGACGCACGTCGTGGGGACACCGTGCCGCACGGCCCAGCAGGTCGTCGATGCACTCCGCCTGGGCGGTTGGGAAGGCCAGCCGCGCAGGTGCGGACGGCCCGGATGCCGGGTGCGCTGACGCCTCTCTGCAAACCGTGTGGGTTTCGGACTCCCTGGGAACCCGAAACCCACACGATCGCAAGGAGGGTGCGACGGCGGCGCGACCGCGTCCGCCTACAGGTAGGGGTGGACCAGGCGCTGGTAGCGGTCGGCCATGGTGGCGACGACCTCGTCGCCGGGGGTGTCCCAGACGGCCTGGTTGAAGATCTCCACCTCGACGTCGCCGGCGTAGCCGGTCCCGGCCACCCAGCGGGTGATCGTGGCGAAGTCGACGTAGCCGTCGCCCATGTAGCCGCGGGAGAGGAGCGAGTCGTCGGCGAGCGGGAGGACCCAGTCGCACACCTGGTAGCCCGCCAGGCGCCCCTCCGCGCCGGCGCGGGCGATCTGCGACTCCAGCTTCGGGTCCCACCACACGTGGTAGGTGTCCACGACCACGCCCACCGTCTCCGGCGCGAAGTCGGCCGCGAGGTCGAGCGACTGCTCCAACGTGGACAGCACGCCACGGTCGGCGGCGAAGATCGGGTTCATCGGCTCGAGGACGAGCCGCACGTCGTGCTCCTCCGCGAAGGGCACGAGCTCACCGATGCGGTCGGCCACCCGCTGCCGCGTGGCGAGGAGATCCCGGTCCCCGTCCGGCAGCGCAGCGCGCCCCGGCTCGGGGTTGGCCGGCAGCCCGCCGACCACCATGACGAGCTCGCGCGTCCCCAGGGTCGCCGCCTCGACGATCGCGGCGCGGTTGTCCTCCAGCGCGTCCCGCTGCCCCTCGGCGTCGACCGCCGTGAGGAACCCACCGCGGCACAACGAGGACACCCGCAGGCCAGCCTCCCGGACCACGGCGGCAGCGCGCTCGAGTCCCGCCTCCGCGACCCGGTCGCGCCACAGCCCCACCGCGCCGAGGCCGGCCCGGGCCGCGACGTCCACGGCCTCCTCAAGGGTGAGGGCCTTGGTCGTCGCAGTGTTGAGGGAGAGCCGGGAGAGGTCCGCGCTCACAGGGTGAGCTCCGGGATCTCCAGGCGCCGCCCCTCGGCGGAGGACCGCAGGCCGAGCTCGGCGAGCTGGACGCCGCGGGCGGCGGAGAGCAGGCCGTAGCGGTGGGGGCGCTCGGCGACGACGTCGCGGAGGAACTCCTCCCACTGCAGCTTGAAGCCGTTGTCGAGGTCGGCGTTGTTCGGGACCTCGAGCCACTGGTCACGGAAGGGCTCGGTGACGGGCAGGTCGGGGTTCCACACCGGCTTGGGCGTGTGCGCGCGCTCCTGGGCGACGCAGGTGCGCAGGCCGGCGACGGCGGAGCCGTGCGTGCCGTCGACCTGGAACTCGACGAGCTCGTCACGGAAGACGCGCACCGCCCACGAGGAGTTGATCTGGGCGACGACGGGGTCCCCGCCCGGGGTGGTGACCTCGAAGATCCCGTACGCGGCGTCGTCGGCGGTCGCGGCGTACTCCTTGCCCTGCTCGTCCCAGCGCGTGGGGATGTGGGTGACGGCCTTGGCGGTGACGGCGTCGACCTTGCCGAGGATGCCCTCGAGCACGTAGTTCCAGTGGCAGAACATGTCGACGACCATGCCGCCGCCGTCCTCCTTGCGGTAGTTCCAGCTCGGGCGCTGCGCGGGCTGGACGTCGCCCTCGAAGACCCAGTAGCCGAACTCGCCGCGCAGGGACAGGATGCGGCCGAAGAAGCCCTGGTCGACGAGACGGCGGAGCTTGACCAGCCCGGGCAGGTAGAGCTTGTCGTGGACGACGCCGGCGGTCACGCCGGTCTCCTGGCCCAGGCGGGCGAGCTCGACGGCCTCCTCGAGGGACTCGGCCGTGGGCTTCTCGGTGTAGATGTGCTTGCCGGCCTTCATCGCCGCGGTGAGCGTGGCCTTTCGCAGCGAGGTGAGCTGGGCGTCGAAGTAGATGTCGATGCTCGGGTCGTTCATCACCGAGTCGACGTCGGTGGTCCAGTGCTCGACGCCGTGGCGCTCGGCGATCTCCCGGACTGCGCCCTCGCGCCGCCCGACGAGGACCGGCTCCACCTGCACCCGGGTGCCGTCCTCGAGGAGGAAGCCGCCCTCGTCACGGATCGGGAGGATCGAGCGAACGAGGTGCTGGCGGTACCCCATCCGGCCGGTGATGCCGTTCATCGCGATCCGCAGCGTACGCGTGGTCATGTGCTCTCCAATGAGACGTGCCGGTGTGGCGGAAGACTAGGGAATGCGCTTTCCACCTTAGTGAGCGGGGAGCAGGGTCGTCAAGGCGTGACCTGCCCCACAATCGGCACGATCCGGGAACAATGTTGAAGATTCATCCATTGACGGTGGCATGAGTACACAGAAGATCGGCATCATCGTCAGCTCCTCCCGCCCCACGCGCATCGGAGACAAGGTGGCCCAGTGGGTTGCCTCGCTCGCCCCGGAGGGGACCGAGGTCGACGTCATCGACCTCGCCGAGGTGGACCTGCCCTTCCTCGCCGAGCCCGAGCAGCCGGCCACCGGCAACTACACCCTTTCCAGCACCGTGGCCTGGTCCGAGCGCGTCCGCGCCTACGACGGCCTCGTCATCACGGTCCCGGAGTACAACGCGGGCTACCCCGCCGTCCTCAAGAACGCCATCGACTCGCTCCACGCGGAGTGGAACGGCCTGCCCGTCGGCGTCGTCGGCTACGGCTGGGGCGCCGCCGCCGGTGCCGCCCGCCAGCTCGGCGAGGTCCTCGACCGCGTCAAGGCCGTCACCCTGCCCGGCCCGGGCCTGAGCTTCGGCCAGGACCTCACGCCCGAGGGCGAGATCCTCGAGGCGGCGCCCGCCGACGACGTCCGCGGCCTCTTCGAGCAGGTGCTCACCGCCGCACGGCAGTCCGTCACGGTCTGACCCGTTCCTGACCCTGTCGCGTGAGGCGGTGGCCCCCCGGGGCCACCGCCTTCGTGCTACCCGGGGCCGGGCGTGGACTCTCGCAGGACGACCTCACCCGTCACCGTGACGAGGTCGGGCCCCTCGTCGCCGCCCAGCGCCAGGGCCGTGGCCTGGCGGCCGATGTCGACCATGTCGATCCGCACCGTGCTCAGCGTGGGGGTGACGTCGCGCAGCGCGAAGATGTCGTCGAAGCCGGCGAAGGCCATGTCACGGGGCAGGACCAGGCCCGCCTCACGAGCCGCCGTCATCGCGCCGAGGGCCATGACGTCGTTGACGGCGAAGACGACCTCGACGTCGAGGTCGCGTTGCATGAGCTCGACCATCGCGTCGTGCCCGCCGTCGCGGACGAAGGGCGACGGGATGATCGCCTCCTCGGCCACCGGCGCACCGAGCTCGGCGAGCGCCTCGCAGAAGCCTCCGCGCCGCTCGGCGGCAGTGAGGTGCCGTTCGGGCCCGCCGAGGACGGCGAAGCGTCGGTAGCCCAGCCCGTGCAGCGCGCGGGCCAGGGCCTTGGACGCCCCGCTGTTGTCGACGTGCACCGCCTTGATGCCGAGGATCGGCTGGCCGACCATCGCCGCTGCTCCCCCTCGCTCCTGGTAGGCGGCCAGGGCCTCGCGCAGGCGCCGGTTGCCCTCCTCGTCGTCCTGGCGGCCACCGACGACGATGATCGAGCGCGCCCGCAGGTTCTGCAGGGTCTGGATGAAGCCGACCTCGCGCTCGGCGTCGTGCTGGGTGTTGGCCAGCGTGACGGCGAGGCCGGCGGTGTCGGCGGCCTCGGTGACACCGGCGGCGATCGTCGAGAAGAACGGGTCGGCGATGTCGTGGACGATGAGGCCCAGCGTCGCCGTCCGCCCGCGTGCCATCGCCTGGGCGTTGGCGTTCGGGGAGTAGTGGAGCCGCTCGGCGGCGTCCAGGACGCGCTCACGCAGGTCGGCCCGCACGGAGCGGTTCGTGCTGCCGTTGATGGCGCGCGAGGCGGTGGCGAGCGAGACGCCGGCCTCACGGGCGACGTCGCTGAGCGTCGCCGCCCGCCCGTTGCCCGCGACGCCGGTGCGGGTGGGTGTCATCCAAGGCTCCTTCGGTGCCGTCAGCGCTGCACTCGTGCGCTGCCGCCGGCAGCGAGCTTGACGATCTCGGCCTTCGTCACCATCGAGGTGTCACCCGGGGTCGTCATGGCCAGCGCTCCGTGCGCCGCTCCGTACTCTACTGCGGTGGCTACCGGCTCCCCGGTGAGCAGGCCGTAGATGAGGCCGGAGGCGAAGGAGTCCCCGCCGCCCACGCGGTCGAGGATCTCCAGGCGCTCCCGGTGGGTGGCCTGGGCGAAGCCCTCGTCCTTGGACCAGGCGATCGCGCCCCAGTCGTTGACCGTCGCGGTGTGCACGCTGCGCATCGTCGTGCCGATGACCTCGAAGTTCGGGTAGGCCGACTGGACGTTCTCGATCATGGCGCGAAAGCTCGCGACGTCGAGGTCGGTGAGGTTCTCGTCCACGCCCTCGACCTCGAAGCCGAGGGAGGCGGTGAAGTCCTCCTCGTTGCCGATCATCACGTCGATGTGGTGGGCGATCTCCCGGTTGACCTCCTGCGCGCGGGCCTGCCCGCCGATGTCCTTCCACAGCGAGGGCCGGTAGTTGAGGTCGTAGGACACCACCGTGCCGTGCCTCTTCGCGGCCTGAACCGCGGCGAGCACGACCTCCGCGGAGGTGTCGGACAGGGCGGCGAAGATGCCGCCGGTGTGCAACCACCGCACCCCGAGCTCACCGAAGACGTGGTCCCAGTCGACGTCCTCGGGGCGCAGCTGGGAGGCGGCGGTGTGCCCGCGGTCGGACACGCCCACCGCGCCGCGCACCCCGAAGCCGCGCTCGGTGAAGTTCACCCCGTTGCGCACGTTGCGCCCGATGCCGTCGGAGGGCACCCAGTGGATGAGGGACGGGTCCACGCCGCCGGTGAGGATGAAGTCCTCCACCAGCCGCCCGACCTCGTTGTCCGCGAGGGCGGTCAGCACCCCGGCGCGCAGCCCGAAGGCGCGGCGCAGGCCGCGGGCGACGTTGTACTCGCCCCCGCCCTCCCACACGCGGAAGCTCCGCGCGGTGCGGATGCGTCCCTCGCCCGGGTCCAGCCGGAGCATCACCTCACCCAGGGACAGCACGTCGTAGCGGCACTCGGCGGCGTCACGGATCTGCAGACTCAACGGGTTCTCCTTGGATCGGGTAAGGGCCGACGACGGTCAGCGGGTCAGGGCGACGGCGTCCGCGACCATGGCGGCGACGTCGTCGAAACGGCCGGCGGCGATCGCGTCGCGGGGCACCATCCAGCTGCCCCCGACCGCCGCGACCGCGGGCAGGGCCAGGTACTCGGCGAGGTTCTTCGGACCGATGCCGCCGGTGGGCACGAAGCGCACGCCGCCGAAGGGCGCCGACAGCGCCTTGATCGCGGTGGCGCCGCCGGAGGTCTCGGCGGGGAAGAACTTGACGGTGGTGAGGCCCGCCTCGAGCGCCGCCTGGACCTCGGTGGCGGTGACGGCGCCTGGCAGGGCGAGCACGCCGCGGGCGGCGCAGCGCTCGACGACGGCGCGGGAGAAGCCGGGCGACACGACGTAGCGGGCGCCGGCGTCGACGGCCTCGTCCACCTGCGCGGGTGTGAGGACGGTGCCGGCGCCGACGAGGACGCGGCCGTCCTTGGCCATCTCCGCGATGGCCGCGGCGGCGGCCGGCGTCCGGAAGGTCACCTCGGCGACGGGCAGCCCGCCCTCGGCGAGCGCGCCGGCCAGCGGGCGCGCGTGCGCGGCGTCGTCGAGCACGACGACGGGCACGAGTCGGGTGGCGGCCAGCTGGTCGAGCGTCTCGGACATCGCCGGTCTCCTTCGTCTGCCGCACTCGCGCGGTCGTCTCGTCAGTGAGTCGCAGCCCGTCGGTGGTGCTGCGATTGCCTTTCAGACCGTAGCAGAAAGCGCTTCCCGCAGGAAGGTGTCCCGGGCAGGACCGAGGCCCTGCACCGTCGCGGTGCAGGGCCTCGGGTGTGACTGCGGAGGGTCAGCGACCCCAGACTGTGGCGACGTCCAGACCCGGCAGGTAGCCGTGGTCACCGCTGTAGGTCGCCGTGAGCAGGGTCAGCCCCCGCACCGGCGGCAGCTGCACCTCGGCGCTGCCGTCCTCACCGACCGGCACCGTCCCGACGACGCGGAACCCGGCGGTCACCGTGACGGTGCCCGTGGGGGTCGGCGCGCCGTCCCGTCCGGACACGTCGACGGTGACGTCCGGGGCGCTGCCCCGGGGGACCGTCGAGTCCACGTCGATGTCCACCCGCGAGAGCGCGGGGAGGACGACGTAGGTGACGGCACGGCTGGACGACTCGGTGAAGCCGTCACTGCCGGGGAACACGGCCGTGAGGCGGTGCCCACCCGCGGGCAGGTCCCGCGGCAGCGCCACCGACGCCCGTCCGTCGGGCCCGAGCTCGCCGGTGGCGACGACCTCGCCGTCGGCGTGGATCTCCACCGTTCCCGACGGCGTCCCAGAGTCGGCGGCGACGGTGACCCGCGCCGTCGTCTCCGTGCCGTAGGTGGTGAGCTGGCGGGACAGGCTCAGCGACGTCGTCGTGGTGACGTCCTCCTGCGGGGCGGCCGGGACGGAGACGACGAGGTCGCGCATCCGTCCGGTGTTGTCGAAGGAGCCGAAGCCGATCTGACCGGAGTCGAAGGTCGTGTCGGTCGCCGTCATGAGCGGGGTGTCGTGACCGTCGACCCACACGGCGATCTCACCGCTGCCGGCGCAGTGCACGACGCGGACGTCGTGCCACTCCTCGTCGGTGATGGCCGGAGGTGCGCCGATCGACCCGTCCCACTGGTCGTCGATGCGCTCCCGGTCCTTGTTGTTGACCTTGAAGATGCCGTTGTGCGCGTAGATCGCGTTGTCCTGCGAGATGTGCGCGTAGTAGTACTCGGTGTCGGACTGCCAGCCGAAGACGATGATGATGTCCCGGTTGTTGACCGACGACGGGGCGTCGAGGCGGACCTCGGCGTCGATCTGCACCGACTCGTACTCGCGGCCGTCGAGGACGGCGTACTCGAAGGGCCGGCGGATGCCGTCGTTCGGGTTGTCACCCACCTCGGTGAGGATGATCTGGTCCCCCGGGAACTCCCACTTGGAGGGCGTCCGCGGGGCCCAGTTCTCCTCGGCCATGAGGTCGGTCTCGGACTCGTCGAAGGTGCACGACGGCGTGGGCGGCGGCTCGACCGGCTCGACGCCGTACGTCGCGTACAGGTTCTGCATCTGCTCGGCGGTCGGGACCATGTCGAGGAACATGAGATCGTCCATGCGCCCGTTGAAGGGGTTCCGCTCCGCGGTGTTCTGCGGGAAGCTGCCGCCGATCTTGATGCCCGTAGGGTTGGTGTCGGACGTCGGGCCCGCTCCCCACGTGTTCGCCGCGGTGTACTCGCCCTCGAGCTCCTCACCGTTCATGTAGAGCTTCATCTCGCCGTTGACGTAGTCGAAGCTCGCGGCGAGGTGCACCCAGGTGTTCTGGGCGAGGATCTCGTCCCACGGCTTGTCAGCCGCGAAGGTCCACGAGCTGCCGTCGTCGAGGCGGCGGCCGAGGGCGACGAGCTTGAGCTCCCCGTTGACCTGGATGACCTCGAGGAGGGCACGCACGCCGTGGCCGTCGGAGTTGCCCGACAGGACACCGGCCAGGCCGATCGCGTTGAAGCGGTCGTCGGGGTTGGCGGTCTCGCTGTTGAGCGCGGGCAGGTCACCGGTGCGCTTGAACCAGCCCATGACGGTGATCTCGTCGGCCCCGGCGAAGGCGTCGAGGGAGTCGACGCCGGCGGGGTCGTAGACGCCGGCCTTCCAGTCGTTGTTGCCGCGGACCGTCGGGTTCAGCTGCTGGGTCTGCAGTGCACGCCCGGCGCCGGGGTAGGCGGCGTCGGCCACGCGCTGGAGCGCACCGCCGTTGATGAGCTCGATGTCGGTGCCGGAGAAGCCCTGGTCGTCCTCCCAGGCCGGGTTGCCCTCGACCGGGTTGTCGAAGGTGTAGCGGGCGACGAGGTTGTTCGGCGGCAGCTCGATCGCACCGGTGACCTCCCAGACGCGACCGTCGGCCTTGGAGATGAGGTAGAGCTCGCCGTCGGCGTCCGCGCCGAAGCGCAGGTCCACCCGCTGGTGCCCGACGAGCTCCTGGAAGGTGGTCTCCTCGCCGTCGTGGAAGACGCGGAGCTGCTCGATGGTGGCGAGGTCCTCGATGTCACCGTCGTTGCGGACCATCTCGTCGGCCTCGGTCGACAGCACCCAGCCGCGGACGATGTCCGTGAACAGGTACTTGCCCTGGAGCGCCTCGATCTCGCCGCGGTAGACGTACCCGCCGTTGACGGCCACGCCGGCGTCGCCGGTCTGGCCGGGGTCGCGGTTGTGGTCGTAGGCGGCGACGGGGTAGGTGAAGCCGAGCTCGGCGTCGTTCTCCGGCAGCGGGAAGATCTGCCGGTTCTCGGCGAGGAAGGGCCCCTCGCGCACGGACCAGCCGAAGTTGTCACCGGGCTGGACCTCGTAGATCGACTCGACCTGCCACTCACCGATGTGACCGAGGTACATCTTCCCCGTCTCGGTGTCCCAGCTGATGCGGTGCGGGTCGCGCATGCCGACGGCGTAGATCTCCGGCAGCGCGCCGTCCTCGTCGAGGAACGGGTTGTCCTCGGGGATGCCGTACTCGCCGTTGGCGCTGTCGTCACCCATCGGGTCGATGCGGAAGATCTTGCCCTGCGGGGTGGACAGGTCCTGCGGGTTGTTGTTGCCCACGCCGTTGCCGCCGTCGCCGACGAGGATGTAGAGGTTGCCGTAGTCGGCGTCGCCGGGCTCGGCGGTCCAGTTGAAGGCGATCTGCTGGACGGTGTGGACGCGCCCGCCGAAGGGCACGCGCATCATCTCGCGGCTCGTGCCCTCGAAGGTCTCCGCGCTCGGGTCTGTGGCGGTCCACTCGGTGATGACGCTGTGGAAGCCGGTGGTGCCGAAGCCCGGGAAGTCGGGGGTGTCCTCGGTGAGGGCGGAGCCGGCCTCGGTGTGGACGGTGTAGAAGATGCCGTTCTCGGCGAACTCCGGGTGGAACTCGACGAAGCCGAAGCCGGTGCCGAGGCCCGCGTGGTTGTGGAAGTTGTCGACGAACTGCTGGCGGACGTTGAGGTAGGCGGTGTGCTCGCCGGAGTCCTTGTCGACCATGTAGAGGATGTCGTTCATGTCCGGGACCGCGAGACGGCCGGAGCCGTCGGGCACCTCGTCGAGGTGGGTGATGCGGTTGTGCCGGATGAGGCGCTGGTCCTGGGTGGCCGGGGTCGTCTGCGACTCGGGCAGCTGGGCCAGCTCCTCGACCGCGATGCCGAGCGTCGACATCTCCGGGTCGGGCAGCGGGTTGAGGAGGGGCTGGGCGGCCTCGTCGGCGACCTCGCAGTCTGCGGTGTTGCCGGTGGGGATGTCGAGGTTGGCACCGGCCGTGTCGACGGCGACGTCGTCGAGCATGAGCCGGCCGGCGCTGTTGGCGCCGTTGATCCAGAAGAAGCGGTCGAGGGGACCGTCGACGGGGGCGCGGAAGCCGAACGTCTGCTCGGCGCCCTCGGGGAGCCGGGTCTGCTCCTCGTACGGACCGCCCTGGCTGTAGACGGTGACGCGGTCGGTCGCGTTGTCGGCGACGATCCACACGCACTGCCACACGTCCTCGGACCACGTGCCGGCGGTGCGGAACTGGCCGCCGTCGCGCACGAGCAGGGTGTCGTTGTTCTGGTTGTTCACGTACGCGCGGCTGTGGGCGTAGTCGGACGGGCTGTCGTTGTCGGTGATGCCGAAGGAGGTGTCGGCGTTCGCGTCGCGCCGGATGCGGAAGAACACCGTGCCGGTGTCCCCCTCCTCGATCGGTGCCACCGCGCGGTGGGCGCGGTGACCGTTCCCCGTCATCTCCAGGACACGGTTGTTCTGGTTCACGGGGTCAGGGATCACGGTGGCGGCGGAGGAGGCCATCCAGCCGTCCTGGCCGTTGAGGGCGCCGGTCGTGTAGCCCTCGAAGGTGTGGAGCTCGGTGAAACCAGGCTCCTCGGTCTGTGCGCCGGCTGGTGCCGCGAGCAGCGTCGCGCACATCGCCATCCCCGTCGCCGCCGCCGTCACCGCCCGGCGTCTCGTGGGTTGCCGTACTGACGTCATCGTCACGCTCCTTCGTTGGTAAGCGCTTTCTCTGGCAACCAACCACGCTAGCCCCGAGCCGGAGGCCGGAGCATCCTGCGAAAGAACGACGAATCCGGCGCCGCCCCAGGGGTGGCTGCCTAACGTGTGGACTTTGCGACCTCAGAGGTCGCAAAGTCCACACCTAAGCCCGGCGGGGCGAGCGGCTCCGCAGCCGTGCCGATGAGCCGAGGCAGTCGACCGGCGGACACCGGTCGGGTCAGCCGGCGACTCCGAGGCGGTGCTCACCCCAGTGCTTGGCGAGCCAGTCGACCTGCTCGTCGCGGAGTCGAAGGTGCAACGGAGCATCGTGCAACCGGGCGTACTGAGGGAAGGCGTGCAGCGCAGGCGCGACATCGACCCGGAGTGCCGACGGCTCCACCGCGAGTGCGCCGTCGTCGAAGAGTCGGTGGATGTCCCGCCGGAGCATGAGTCCCCCGTGCTCGAAGTGCGTACCGAGCTCGGCATAGCTGTACAGATGCCCCGCCTCGAGGACACGAGTGGGCGCGCCGCCGGTAAAGGCGCAGGAGCTCCCCTGGGCGGCAAGGATCTGTTCACGGAACTGGCGCTGGCCCCGGCGAACGCGCACGAGCGCCGTCGTGAATCCGTGAAATATCTCCACATGCGGGCCACTGAGGTGCTGACGGTCGATGTCCGCGCGGCTGTCGACCCTCCCTACGGCGTGCGGTGCCCCCGCGGCGATGAGCGCCTCACCGAAGGCCGCCCAGTCGAGCGGCCGCATCGCGTTGATGTCACCGGGGTGCACAGCGAGGGACCGCACGGTCCGCTCGTCGAGCACCCCGTCGAGTGACGTCCACGCGGCGTCGTACCGGGCCCTGAACTCCTCGACCTCGACGACGTCGGTACTCGGGGTCTCGAACTCGTGGCGACACTTCATGCACCGGTGCCGTGGCGTCGCCCTCTTCCGCACGCTGATGCGCGTGGTGCCACACGCCGGGCAGCGCTGCAGCACCTTCGTCCCGCGCGAGACGTCGATCTCCTCGATCACCGAGACGCCGAGCAGTCGCTCCTTGTCCCAGAGCGCGACAGGATCACCGACACTGAGCTTCTTGTGGTTGGGAACGTTGCTGTCCCACGAGTAGTAGGCGTCGTACTGGTCGTCGTACCCAGCATTCCCGCCGTGCCCGCGATTGTCACCGGCAGCCATGAGCAGCCATGCTCGTCGGGGCGCCGCGCTGTCCACACCGCGAGCTTCGCACAGCGATCCGGTTCTCGGCGCAAGATCGTCGCGTGTCAGGGGCGTCCAGCCCGCCGCCTCAGGTGTGGACTTTGCGACCTCAGAGGTCACAAAGTCCACACCTAAGCCCGGCGGCGCGACGGTCAGCTCACCGTCGTACCGAAGGCGAGGCCAAGGACGTAGGTGACGGCGGCGGCGCCGTAGCCGATGGCGAGCTGGCGCAGGGCACGCCGCAGCGGCGGGGCACCGGAGAGCACGCCGACGACGGCGCCGGTGAGCAGCAGCGCGGCGCCCACGACGACGGCGGCGACGATGACCGCCGTCGTGCCGGACAGGCCGAAGATCCACGGCAGCACGGGCAGCAGTGCGCCGGAGGCGAAGAAGCAAAAGCTCGAGACGGCGGCGCTCACGCCCGTACCGATCTCCTCGTAGTCCGGCTCGGCGTCCTCGGCGCGGCCCGGCCCGGTGGCCGACAGGACCTCCCGGGCCCGCTCCTCGGCGGCGTCGGCGCTCATGCCGCGGGCGCGGTAGACCAGGGCCAGCTCGTTGGCGTCGACGTCGAGGTGGGGGATGGCCTCCTGGGCGCGCGGGTCGGGGATGGAGGCCTCGAGCAGCTCGCGCTGTGAGCGCACCGAGACGTACTCCCCCGCCGCCATCGACAGCGCTCCGGCGAGCAGCCCGGCGAGGCCGGTGAAGAGGACCGTCTGCCCCGACACCCCGGTCGCGCCGATGCCGAGGACCAGTGCGAGGTTGGAGACGAGGCCGTCGTTGGCGCCGAAGACGCCGGCGCGGAACATCCCGGACATGCGGCTGCGGCCGCGTGTGGCCAGCGATCGCACGACCTCCCCGTGGATCTGCTCGTCGGCCACCATCGCCGACGTCGCGTCGTCGTCGCCGGCGTAGGAGGAGCGTGCCTCGGCGCGCTGGGCGAGCGCGAGGACGAAGACGCCCCCGAAGCGGCGGGCGAGCCAGCCGAGCACCCGGGTACGCACGGCCCCGCGCTTCGGGTGGCCGACGTGGTGCCCGAGCAGCTCGCGCCAGTGCTCCTCGTGGCGGCGCTCGGCCTCGGCGAGCTCGAGGAGAATCTCCCGCTCCTCGCCCTCGCGGCGGCGGGCGAGGTCGCGGTAGACGGCGGCCTCGGCGCGCTCGTCGGCGAGGTAGCGCCGCCAGCGGCGCACCTGCGCGCGGGTCGGCTCGGGACGGTTGGTCGGGCTCACGGCACAAGCGTCACAGGCTTCCGGCCCGTGGGGAAACGAGGCCCGCCTTCCCTGACGGCGGGTGTTCGGGTGCCCTCACACGCCGTCGGGTGGCAGGGTGTCGCCCGCGGCCTCCGCCTCCAGACGGCGCCTGTCGAGCAGCGCGGTCCAGCGGCGTCCCGAGTCCACGACGCCCTCCTTCTTCCACCGGCTCATCACCCGCGACACGGACTCCGGCGTCGAGCGCGCCAGCCCCGCGAGGTCAGCGCGGGAGAGTGGGACCTCGAGCATGACCGTTCCGTCGTCACGCTCCTCCCCGACCTTGTCGGCCAGGCGCAGCAGGGCGGTCGCGACGCGCTGGGGCACGGTGTCCGTCGTCTGCCCGCCGATGTCGGTGTGCGCCCGGACCAGACGCGCCGCGACGTCGTCGAGCACCCGCAGGGCGACACCGGGGTGCTCAAGGAGCACCTCACGGAAGTCGTCCTGGTCGATGCGGAGCGTGCAGGACCCGACGAGCGCCGTCGCCGTGTGCGAGTGGTACGGCTCCCCGAGCGTCCCCATCGCCCCGAAGAGCTCGCCGGGGACGAGGATGTCGGCCACCGTCTCCGTCCCACCGGCGGTCACCTGGGAGAGCTTCACGCGCCCCTCGGCGACGACGTAGAGGGCGGTCGCCGGGTCCCCGGCCCGGTAGAGAGTGCGTCCCGCCGGCCAGGTGGTGGTCCGCATGCGCCGGTCGATGCGCTCGACGGCGTCCTCGCTCAGGCCCCGGAAGTAGGGCGCCCGGGTCAGCACGTGCCTGCGGACCGGCCACGGGCACCGGTGCGGCAGCGTGACCTCGCGCAGCGGGATCGTCCGCCGTCCGGACTCGGTACGCACCGGTGCGGCGTCCTGTGGCGACATGTCGCTCCTCCCTCCGACCACTGCTGCGACCCGTGCTCGTGCCTCCCGCCGCAGGCTATCCGGCCGCGAGCGCCCCCGCCCCGAGGAGACGTTGCGGCTGATTGACGGCCGTCATGTTCTCTTCCGCCAGGCCTTCCTACGTTGGGATCACCGCGAGGGAGACGCCCTCACGGCGAGGAAAGGACCACACCATGACCACCACCGCCGCCACCCGCTCCGTCTTTCGCGCCGAGGGCTTCAGCTGCCCCAGCTGCGTCAGCGCGATCGAGAAGCAGGTCGGTCGCCTGCCGGGAGTCCAGGAGGTGACCGTGAAGTTCGCCTCCGGCCGCGTCGAGGTCGACCACCTCCCGGAGGTCGTCACCACCGACGAGATCGTCACCGCGATCGGCAGGGCCGGCTACAAGGCCGCCCTGTCGGCCTTCTGACCGCCGTCCCCCCGACGGTCGGGCCCCCTGGCCCGGCCTTCCCCTCACGTCGCGAAAGGTCCCACCATGAGCTCGACCAGCTGGACACGCGCCCCCTGGGCGGCCCCTGCCGCCGCGGGCGCACTCATCGCCGCCGCCGCCGTCGCCTCCTTCTCGGCCGGCGTCAACCCCTTCTCCAGCAGCCACGCGGGCGGCGGCGGCACCACGGCCGCGCTCACCGCCTCGCACGTGCTGATGACCGCCGCGGCGGTGGTCGCCGGGCTGCCGATCCTCGTCAAGGCCGTGCGGGCGCTGCGCCACCGCACCATCGCCATCGACCTGCTCGTCTCGGTCGCCGCGACCGGCGCGCTCGTCATCGGTGAGGTGTGGGAGGCCGCCGCGGTGACCTTCCTCTTCTCCGTCGGTCACGCGCTCGAGGCCCGCACCATGAACAGGACCCGCACGGCTCTCGCGGAGCTCGTCGCCGTCGCCCCCGACGTCGCGGTCGTGCTCCGTGACGGGGTGCAGGTCGAGGTGCCCTCGGTGCAGGTGGCGACGGGCGAGACCGTCCTCGTCAAGAACGGCGCGAAGGTGCCGGTCGACGGCGTCGTGACGGGTGGCGCCGCGGCGCTCGTCGAGGCGTCCATCACCGGGGAGTCCGTGCCCGTGGAGAAGACGGAGGGCGACCGGGTGTTCGCGGGCACCGTCTCCAGCGGCGGCTTCCTCACGGTGCGTGCCACCGGCGTGGGCGCCGACACGACGCTGGCCCGCATCATCCACCGCGTCGAGGAGGCACAGGACGCCAAGGCACGGGCCCAGACGTTCCTCGAGAGGTTCTCCGCCTGGTACACCCCGGCGATCATCGTGCTGGCCCTCGCCGCCGCCCTCGTCAGCGGGGACGTCGTCCTCGCCCTCACGCTCCTGGTCATCGGGTGCCCCGGCGCCCTGGTCATCTCGATCCCTGTGGCGATCGTCGCGGGCATCGGCCGCGGCGCGAGGGACGGCATCCTCATCAAGGGCGGCGAGCATCTCGAGGCGAGCGCACGCATCGACACCGTCGCGCTCGACAAGACCGGCACCCTCACCGAAGGCCGGCCGCACCTGACCGACGTCGTGGTGCTCGCCGCGGGCCTGGACCGGGCCGACGTCCTCACCTGGGCCGCGCGCGCCGAGGCCGGGTCCGAGCACCCGCTCGCGCGCCCGGTGATCGAGGCGGCCGTCGCCGAGGGCCTCCCCGTCGGCGGACTTCCCGAGCACACCGTTCCCGTGCCGGGCAAGGGCGTCGTCGCCACGCTCGACGGCCGCCGCGTCGCGGTCGGCAACCTGCCCCTGCTCCTCGCGGAGGGGATCAGCGACGACGGCGGAGCCGCCGCCGAGGTCGACCGCCTCGCCGGACTCGGCCGCACCCCGATGGTCGTCGCCCGCGACGGCGAGGTCGTCGGCGTCGTCGCGGTGGCCGACCGCGTGCGGAGGGACGCACGGGAGATGGTCACCCGCCTCCACGACGCCGGCGTCACCCGGGTCGTCATGCTCACCGGTGACAACCGCCGCGTCGCCGAGGCGGTGGCCGCGGAGGTCGGGGTGGTCGACGTCCGGGCGCAGCTGCTGCCCGAGGACAAGCTCACCGCCATCGAGGAGCTGCAGGCCGGCGGGCACGTGGTCGCGATGATCGGCGACGGCGTCAACGACGCCCCGGCCCTGGCCACCGCGGACATCGGGATCGCGATGGGAGCCGCCGGCACGGGCGTCGCCGTCGAGACGGCCGACATCGCCCTCATGAACGACGACCTGCTCAGGGTGCCGCAGGCCATCGGCCTCGCCCGGCGGACCGTCTCCGTCATGCGGCAGAACATCGGCGTCGCGCTGGCGACGGTCGGCCTGCTCCTCGCCGGCGTCCTCACGGGCGGCGTCACCATGGCGGTGGGCATGCTCGTCCACCAGGCCTCCGTGCTCGCCGTCATCCTCAACGCGGCGCGACTGCTCCGGCGCCGCGACGACGCCGTGGGCGCGCCGATCACGCGCAGCACCACGGGTGCCGCGACCCCGCAGGTCCAGCCGGCCTGACCGGTCACGGCCCGGCCCTCACCTACTGCGGTGGACACCCTCGACGAGCTCGACGACGGCGAGCGCGTCGCGGGGGTCCACCGGGAGCGGCGCCCCGTCGAGGAGCGCGGACGCCAGCAGCGCATAGAAGTCCTGGTAGCGCCCGGGCTCGCTCGGCACCGGGCGGGACCCGTCAGCCGTGACGAGCCACCCGTCCTCACCACGCCCGTAGCCGGGTGCGGACGGCCGCATCCCACCGGCCAGCTGCGCCTCCTGCACGTCCCCCGCCGCCATGACGAAGGTCGCGTCCGTCCCGACCACGCGCAGCCGCGGGCCGGGGTCCACCGTCGTCGTGCTCACCCAGAGGTGGGAGCGGGCGCCGCCCGCGTGGGAGAGGGAGAGGAAGACGTCGTCGTCCGCCCGGCTGCGGACGCTGGCGAGCTCGGCGTGGACGTCGGTGACCGGGCCGAGGAGCGTCACCGCCTGGTCGACGAGGTGGGAGCCGAGGTCGAAGAGCACCCCGCCGCCCTCCCGCCACGTGGCGGCGGCCTTCCACGGCTTGGTCTCGGCCGTCTTCCACCGCTCCAGGCGCGACTCCAGACGCCGGACCTCACCGAGGGCCCCCTCCGCGAGGAGCCGCCGGACCGTGAGGAGCTCACTGTCCCAGCGGCGGTTGTGGAAGACGGTGAGCGGACGGCCGAGCTGCTCGGCGCGGTCGAGGAGGGTGCGCGCCTGCGCCGGGTCAGGACCCAGCGGCTTGTCGACGACGACGGCGCAGCCCGCCTCCAGCGCGGCTCGCGCGACCGGGACGTGCGTGGCGGGAGGGCTCGCGACGACGACGACGTCGGGCCGTGCCGCGAGCGCCTCGGCGAGGTCGGCGACGACGCGCGCCTGCGGGTGCAGGCGCGCGGCGTCGGCCGCCCGGCCGGGGTCCGAGGTGACGACGACGTCGAGGCTGTACCGCGCGTCGTCGGCGATGAGGGGGCCGTGGAAGACCCGCCCCGCGTGGCCGAAGCCGACGAGGGCGGTGGAGAGGCGGGTCAGAGCTCGGGCTGCGGCGGAGTGGGGCGCATGGAGCCACCGACGCCGGTCTGCGAGGCGTCACCGTTGCTCGAGCCCGCGGAGTGGGAAGGCCCGGAGGACCCACCCATCCGGCTCTTGACGGTGTCGGTGACCTTGTCGGTCACGGCGGAGGCCTTGTCCTTGGCCACCTCGCTGACCTTCTCCTCGACCTTGTGCACGCTGGACTGCACGCGGGGGTTGTCCCACACCTGCTGGCTCGCGGACTTGATCTTCTCGAACTGCTGACGGCCCGCCCGTGCACCGAGCACGTAGCCGAGACCGGCCCCGACGAAGAACGAGAGCTTGCCCATGAACGTCCACCTCCATAGTGATGTGTGGGGCACCACCCTATGGTCGGACCCGCCGCCGCGCGCGTTCCGGGGACGACTAGGATCGCCGGGTGAGTACCGAGCAGATCGCCGCCACTGACGCCGCCGTCTCGGACGCGCTGGCGGAGTCCACGTCCGACGCCTCCCTCGACCGCACGCGGGCCCGCTCCCGGGCGATCGAGGCGGAGATCGACGCCAACCCCGCGAAGTTCCGCATGCTGACCGGCGACCGGCCCACCGGCAACCTCCACCTGGGTCACTACTTCGGCACGCTGGCCAACCGGGTGGCGCTGCAGGACCGGGGCGTGCAGACGTGGGTGCTCGTCGCGGACTACCAGGTCATCACCGACCGGGACGCGGTCGGGGAGATCGAGGACCGGGTGCTCTCGCTCGTCGCGGACTACCTGGCCATCGGCCTGGACCCGGCGCGCACGACGATCTTCACCCACTCCGCGGTGCCGGCACTCAACCAGCTCATGCTGCCCTTCCTCTCCCTCGTCACCGACTCCGAGCTGCGCCGCAACCCCACGGTGAAGTCGGAGTACGAGGCCACCGGCGGGCGCCCGATGTCCGGGCTGCTCCTCACCTACCCGGTGCACCAGGCGGCCGACATCCTCTTCTGCAAGGCCAACCTCGTCCCGGTGGGCAAGGACCAGCTGCCCCACCTGGAGCAGACGCGGATCATCGCGCGCCGCTTCGACGAGCGCTACGGCCGCGCCGAGGCCGGCCGGCCGGTGTTCCCCCAGCCGGAGGCGCTGCTGTCCGCGGCGA
Organism: Georgenia sp. Marseille-Q6866; assembly: GCF_965111665.1. Classification (NCBI taxonomy): domain Bacteria; kingdom Bacillati; phylum Actinomycetota; class Actinomycetes; order Allobogoriellales; family Allobogoriellaceae; genus Georgenia; species Georgenia sp. Marseille-Q6866. The sequence goes on from NZ_CBCOOR010000005.1 coordinate 122,363, forward strand.
CGAACCTGCTCGGCACCGACGGCCAGAAGATGAGCAAGTCCAAGGGCAACACCATCGAGCTCGGGATGGACGCCGACACCACCGCCAAGCGGCTGAAGAAGGCCGTCACCGACGCCGACCGGCACATCACCTACGACCCGGCCGGGCGCCCGGAGGTCTCCAACCTCGTCCTGCTCGCGGCGCTCGCCAGCGGCCGCGACCCGCACGACGTCGCGGCGGAGATCGGCGACGGCGGTGGCGGCACCCTCAAGCGCGTGGTCACCGAGGCCGTCAACGAGCACTTCGCGCCCATCCGCGCCCGCCGCGCCGAGCTCCTCGCCGACCCGGGCTACCTGCGCCAGGTGCTCGACCAGGGCAACGAGCGCGCCAACGCCGTCGCCGAGGCGACGCTGGACGAGGTCCGCCGCGCGATGGGCATGATCTACACCTGAGCCGTTCCCGCCTCGAGGCCCGGCGCCCCCACCAATTGCGTAGCCGTGGGCGGCGCCTAGCCTCGAGTGATGACTGCGCCTTCGGTTGACCGGACGCTGGACGTCGTCGTCTACGGCGCCAGCGGATTCGTCGGACGGCTCGTCGCCGAGTACCTCGCGGAGCACGCGCCCGGCACCCGGGTGGGGCTCGCCGGCCGCTCGCGTGAGCGGCTCGAGCAGGTGCGCGACGGGCTCGGACCCGTCGCAGCCGCGTGGCCGGTGGTCGTCGCCGACGCCGAGGACGACGCCGCCCTTGCCGAGCTCGCCGCCTCCACCCGCGTCGTCGTCACGACGGTCGGCCCCTACAGCCGCCACGGCATGCCGCTCGCACGCGCCTGCGCGGAGGCCGGCACCCACTACGCCGACCTCGCCGGTGAGGTCCTCTTCATCCACGAGACCTCCCAGCGGCTGCACGAGACCGCGCGGCGCACCGGGGCCCGGATCGTCCACTCGTGCGGCTTCGACTCCGTCCCCTCGGACCTCGGCGCCCTCCTCACCGCCGAGCGGGCCCGGGCCGACGGCGCGGGCGAGCTGCTCGCCACCACGCTCGCGGTCCGATCGGCCTCGGGCGGGGTCAGCGGCGGCACGATCGACTCGCTGCGGATCCAGGTGGACGCCGGCAAGGACCCGGACAACCGGCGCATCCTCGCCGACCCGTACGCGCTCGTCCCGGACCGCGCCGACGCACCCGACGTCGACCAGCACACGCCGTCGCAGCCCTTCCGCGACGCGCAGACCGGGACCTGGGTGACGACCTTCCCCATGGCCGCCTTCAACAGCCGCATCGTCCACCGCAGCAACGCGCTCAGCGGCTGGAGCTACGGCCGCGACTTCCGCTACCGGGAGGTCGTCGACCTCGGTCCCGGCCCCCGTGGACGACGGCGGGCCCAGGCCCTGTCCCTCGCCACCGGTGCCGCCGCCGGCGTCATGGCCTTCCCGCCCACCCGCTGGGTCGCCGACCGCGTGCTCCCCTCCCCCGGTGACGGCCCGGACGAGGAGACCCGCCGCAACGGCCACTTCCGCATGGAGGTGACCGCCCGCACGACGACGGGGGCCAGGTACCGCACCGTCGTCGCCGCCAAGGGGGACCCGGGCTACGCGGCGACGTCGGTGATGATCGGGGAGTCCGCGCTCGCCCTCGCCCACGACGGGCCCCGGCTGCCCGGTGGCGGTGGCGTCCTCACCCCAGCGACGGCGCTCGGCACCGTCCTGGCGGACCGCCTCGTTGCCGCAGCCTTCGAGATCACCACCGAGCGCCTCGGCTGACCCCCTCCCCCTTCGGTCATATGCGGGATTTCTGCTGCCCGAAGCCAGGTCGGACTGCAGAAATCCCGCATATGGGCGAGTTGTTCAGAGCGCTCAGCCGAGCTGGGCCCGCACCTTCTGCGCCGCTGCCACGAGGTGGCGCAGGCTCGGCTCGACCTCGTCGTAGCCGCGGGTCTTGAGCCCGCAGTCGGGGTTGACCCACAGCAGCTGGGACGGCACCGACTCGGCCGCGAGCGCCACGAGCTCGGCGACCTCCTCCTCGCTCGGCACGCGCGGGGAGTGGATGTCGTAGACGCCCGGTCCCACGCCGCGGGCGAAGCCGGCGGCCTGCAGCTCGGGCAGCACCTCCATCCGGGAGCGCGCGGCCTCGATGCTCGTGACGTCCGCGTCCAGCGCGTCGATCGCGCCGATGACCTCGCCGAACTCCGAGTAGCACAGGTGCGTGTGGACCTGGGTGGCGGGCGCGGCGACCGCCGTCGCCAGGCGGAAGGCGCCCACCGACCAGTCGAGGTACGCCGCGTGGTGCTCGGCGCGCAGCGGCAGCAGCTCGCGCAGCGCCGGCTCGTCGACCTGAATGATGCCGATCCCCGCGGCCTCGAGGTCGCCAACCTCGTCGCGCAGCGCGAGCGCCACCTGCGCCGCGGTGTCCGCCAGCGGCTGGTCGTCGCGCACGAAGGACCACGCGAGGATCGTCACGGGGCCGGTGAGCATGCCCTTGACGGGCTTGTCGGTGAGCGAGGCGGCGTGCCGGGACCACTCGACGGTGATCGGCGCGGGCCGCGCGACGTCACCCCAGAGGATCGAGGGCCGCGTGCAGCGGGTCCCGTAGGACTGCACCCACCCGTTCTCGGTGACCGCGAAGCCCTCGAGGTTCTCGGCGAAGTACTGGACCATGTCGTTGCGCTCGGGCTCCCCGTGGACGAGGACGTCCAGGCCCAGGTCCTCCTGGAGCCGCACGACGCGCTCGATCTCCTCGCGCATCGCGGCCGTGTACTGCTCGGCGCTCAGCTCGCCGCGGCCGTACGCGGCCCGCGCGCGGCGGATCTCGACGGTCTGCGGGAAGGAGCCGATCGTCGTCGTCGGCAGGGGCGGGAGGTCGAGGACCTCGGCCTGCGCGGCCGCACGCTCGGCGAAGGGGGCGCGGCTGCGGTCCGCGTCGGTGAGCGCGGCGACGCGGTCGCGGACGTCCGCCCGCCGCACACCCGGGTGCTCGAGGCGGCTGCGACGGCGGTCCGCGGCGGCCGCGAAGGCGCCCTTCGCGGCGTCGCGGCCCTGGGTGAGGGCCGTCGCGAGCGCGAGGACCTCCTCGACCTTCTGGTCGGCGAAGGCGAGCCAGCTGCTCAGCTGCGGGTCGAGCCGCGTCTCCGCGCCGACGTCGTAGGGCACGTGCTGCAGGGACGTCGAGGTGGCCACGCACAGGCCGCCGTCACGCGCGGCGCCGGCGGGCAGTCCCGCCTCGAGCTCCTGCAGGCGCTCGAGCGCGGCGTCCAGGTCGGTCCGCCACACGTTGCGTCCGTCGACAGCGCCCGCCACGACGACGGTGTCCCCCAGCTGCGAGAGCACCTCACCGGACGGCACCCCGCCGCGGACCAGGTCGATGCCCACGGCCTCGACGCCGGTCCGGGCGAGGACGGGCAGCGCGTCCTCCGCCGGCCCGTAGGCGACCGGGACGAAGAGGGCGGGCCGCTCGGGCCGCGTCGTCTCCGCCGCCAGCACGGTGTAGGCGCGCTCGACGGCGGCCAGCACCTGCTCGCGCGGCACCCCCCAGTCCACCGCGAGGGCAGGCTCCTCGAGCTGCAGCCACGGCGCCCCGACGCCACCGAGCGCGTGGAGCAGGTCGACGTAGGCGGGGAGGACGTCATCGAGACGGTCCAGCGGCGTGAAGCCCTCCGGCGGCGCGGCCGCGGGTGCGGCGCCGTCGCCCGGGTCCTCCGCGGCCACGGCCTTGCTCAGCAGGAGGAAGGTCACCGGCCCGACGACGACGGGACGGGTGGTCACCCCCTCGGCCGCCGCCTCGAGGAAGAGCCGCTCGACGCGGTCGTCGGACAGTCGGAACCGGGTCTGCGGGCTGATCTCGGGGACGAGGTAGTGGTAGTTCGTGTCGAACCACTTCGTCATCTCCAGCGGCGGCCGCTCCCCCTCGCCCCGGGCCACGGTGAAGTAGCCGGGCAGGTCGAGGGCGCCGTCGTCGTCGAGGAGGTGCGCGAACCGGGGCGGGACGGCGCCGAGCGTGACGGCGGTGTCGAGCACCTGGTCGTAGAAGGTGAAGTCGCCCGGGATGGAGGCGTCGTCCGGGGCGAGGCCGAGGTCGACGAGCCGGGCGCGCTGGCGGCGGCGCAGCTCGGCGGCCGCGATCTGGAGGTCGTCGAGCTCGCTGCGGCCGGCCCAGAAGGACTCCACCGCCCGCTTGAGCTCCCGGCGTGGTCCGATCCGCGGGTAGCCGAGGATGGTGGCGGCGGGCAGCTGGGGTGCGGTGGGGTCGGTCATGAGATCGTCCTCGGGCTCGTGGTGGACAGCGGGCGGCGGAGGCGCTCGACGACGTCGAGAGCCGGCCGGTACTGGTTGAACGTGAACAGGTGCAGGCCGGGGGCGCCAGCGGAGACGACGTCGTCCACCAGCGCGATGGTCGCGTCGATGCCGATGCGGTGGCGCTCCTCGTCGTCGGCGGCCGCGGTGAGGCGGTCGAGCAGCACCTCGGGGACCGGGACGCCGGTGAGCTGGGCCAGCCGGCGCAGCCGGCGGGGGTCGGTCATCGGGATGATGCCGGCGACGAGCGGGAGCACCACCCCGGCGGCGCGGGCCTCCTCGACCAGCCCGACGTAGGCGGCCACGTCGTAGAACACCTGGGTGATGGCGAAGTCCGCACCGGCCGCCTGCTTGTCACGCAGGGCGACGACGTCCTGCGCGCGGGTGTGGCTGGCCCCGGCGGGGTAGGCGGCGACGGCGACGCTCAGCGCCCCGGTGGTGCCGAAGCGCGCCAGCTCCGCCGCCCGGATGAGCGCGACGAGCTCGGCGGTGGTGTTGACGCCGTCGGGCTGCGGCACCCATGTCGGCTGCCCGGCCGGTGGGTCGCCGCGCAGCGCGAGGAAGTCGCGGACGCCGTCCTCGATGAGCTCGTCGACGAACTGCGTGAGCTCGGCGCGGGTGGAGCCGACGCAGGTGAGGTGCGCGATCGGGGCGACACTGGTCTCGGCGAGGATGCGGCGCACGAGGGTGCGTGAGGAGTCACGGGTGGAGCCGGAGGCGCCGTAGGTGACCGAGAAGAAGTCGGGGGCCGCGGCGGCCAGACGCTCGACCGTCCCCCACGCCGCCGCCTCGCTGGCGGGCGTGCGTGGCGGGTACAGCTCGAATGACACGGTCGGTCGTCCACGCGGCACAGTCACGAGGCTAGCGGTGCTCAAGAGGTCTCTCCCATCGGGCCTGGCGGAAGCACCCGCACCCGTGTGACGGGGGGTTGCTGCGGCGTCGTCGAGCCAGGACTCTCGGCCGCTCTGGATGGTGAGTGGATCGTCGCGGCGTGGTCACGGCACGGGCAAGGCTCATCCGGCATGCGAGACCCGAGCCCCGTCCGGGCCCCGTCGATGAGACGGCTCTCACCGCTTCCTCACGGTGACCTCACGTGCCGAGGCTGAACTGGTGACGATCCACCGGGACGGCCCGGAGGACCTCGAGAACAGGACATCGCCATGACCATCCGACGCACCCTTGCCGCCGGCACCGCCGCCGGGCTCATGCTCGTCGCCGTCCCGTCCGCGGCCCAGGCCGACGACGTCACCCGCAGCGGGAGCTTCACGCTCGCCGCCGGGCGCACGATCGACGGCGACCTCACCGTCCGCAACGGCACGGTCACCATCCGCGGGACCGTCGAGGGCAACCTCCGCCAGGTCGGGACCGGTTCCGTCGTCATCGCCGCCACCGGCGAGGTCGACGGCAACGTCGAGGAGACCGGCGCGGGCACCGTGCAGGTACACGGCGACGTCGACGGCAACGTCAAGGAGAGCAGCACCGGCCTGGTGCACGTCTACCGCGGTGGTTCGGTCGACGGGAACGTCGAGGAGCTGCACGACGGCGCCGTGTACGTCGCCGGGACGGTGGACGGCAACGTCAAGGAGTCCGGCCGCGGCCACCTCTACCTCTACGGCACCGCCCGCGTGGACGGCAACGTCTACGAGCGCGACAACGGCAACCTCTACGTCTACCGCGGCGCCAAGGTCGACGGTGACATCAGCGAGGGCGGCGCCGGGAGCCGCGTGCGCCGCTGAGCCCCTGCCGGTGAGCACCTCCCCCGGACGCGGGTGGAGGTGCTTCGCCGTCCCCCGGGCCGCGTAGCGTGGGCCCATGGCCACCAGACGGCACGACGAGGTCATCGGAGCGGACAAGGTCACCGGCGCCACCGGCCGCCCCCGCGAGGAGTGGTTCGCCGCGCTCGACGCCGCCGGGGCGGACGGGTGGGCGCACAAGCGGATCGCCGAGTGGCTCGTCACCGAGCACGGCGTCGACGGCTGGTGGGCGCAGAGCCTCACCGTTGGCTACGAGCAGGCACGGGGGATGCGGCAGCCGGGGCAGCGCCCGGACGGCACCTTCGACGCCAACGTCTCGAGGACGGTGGGCCTGCCCGCCGAGGACGTCTTCGCCCACCTGGCCGACGCCACACTGCGCGCGGCGTGGCTGCCGGGCTGGCGGCTGGCGAGCGCCAGCCCGCCCAAGCGTGCCCGGCTCACGGACGACGACGGCGAGGCGCGCGTCGTCGTCGAGCTCGCCGCCGGCGCCGGCAAGGTGCGGGTCGCGGTCCAGCACGGCCGGCTCCCGGACGCGGCCACCGTGGCCGAGTGGAAGGACTTCTGGAGAGCCGCGCTCGGCCGGCTCGCTGCGAACGCGACCGGCGCGTAGCCGCCTCGATCTGCCGCTGGCGCTGACCTACCCGGTTGTCCTCTCAGCTCCGCCTTTCCCGCACGTCCGGATGAGGTGAACCGGGGAGCTCACGACGGCGGAGCACCGCCGCCCACTAGCGTGTCGCCATGAGAAGAGCGACGGCGAGCGCCGCGGGCGTCGTGCTGCTCGGCGCGCTCATCACGGGCTGCTCGGGCGACGACGTCGACCCCTCGGAGGTCAGCGCGTGGATGAACGCCGAGGAGCACGCCGCCGAGGGCGGACAGGGACAGATGTCGAGCCGCGTCGGTCCTGACGACGGGCCCCCGCAGCCGGGGAACGGCATCACCCTGGACTTCGAGGCACCCACGCAGATAGCGGGCGTCCGCCTCTCCTGCTTCGGCGAGGACACGCTGACCTTCGTCGTCGAGGTGGTCCACGAGACGGGCGCCGGCGGGATCCAGGCGGCCGGCGTCGAGCACGCGGTGTCGTGCGCGGAAGGGGACTACACCGCGGACGTCGACGGCTCCGAGGCGAGCGCGGTCCGCGTCGACGCCTACGGTGCCGAGCACCACGGCGCCTGGCGCGCCGTCATCCTCGACGAGTAGGCGGGCAGGCCGCTGGGTCGACCTCCCCGGATGTCCTCCGACCTCCCTCCTTCGCTCATGTCCTGGTGAGGACAACGGGGGAAGTCACGCCGGGCGTGGCGCCACGTGCGTCCTCGGCGCGGGCTACTTCGGGGAGATCTGCGCGACGACGGCGCGGTGGTCGCTCTCGCCCACCTCGAGAACGGCGGCGGCGTCCACCGTGTAGACGTCACCGTCCACGAGGACGTGGTCGATGTGGGCACCCACGAGCCGCGGCAGGTGTGCGGGCCAGGTCGCCACACCCCCCACGCCGCCCTCGGCGGACGCGTCGACGCAGGAGCCGATGTCCCGCATCGGGGCGTGGTCGAGGGTCGCGTTGAAGTCCCCGGCGACGACGACGCCCGGCTCGCTGCGGCACGGCTCGGTGACCGCCTCGAGGTCGGTGCGCCAGCGCTCCATCGCCGGTCCGGGCGCGTGCGGGCTCATCGGGTGCACTCCTACGAGGACCGGTCCCGAGCCGTCGACCGGCTCCGCGCGGACCGCGCCGTGCGCCGTCGTCGGGGCCGGTGCCTGCGTGTACTCGCCCAGCTCCTCGCTCACGAGGAGCGCCGTCGAGCTCGCGTCCCACTCCCCCGTGCGCTCGACGAAGAGCTGGAAGGCGGTGCCGCTGCGCTCGGTGAGCCCGTCGGCGATCGCCCGTGCGCTGTCGGCGGAGGTCTCCGGGAGGACGAGGACGTCGGCGCCCACGTCGTCGGCGGCGTCGGCCACCTGCTCGGGGCTCGAGCCGCCACCCAGGGTGTTGAGGCTGAGGACCGTGACGGCGCCGTCGCGTGCTGCGGGCAGCTGCTCGTCGCCGAGGCCGCGGTGCCAGAGCACCCCGGCGTGCCCCGCGCCCACGGCGAGGAGGACCACCGCCAGCACCGTCCGGCGCGGCCACCGGCGCCCGAGCAGCGCTGCGACGAGGACGCCGAGCAGCAGCACCCCGCCGAGCACGACGAAGCCCGCCACGAGGTAGGGGCGCATGGCGATCGCCTGCGTCACCGGGATGGACGTCGAGAGCCCGAGCCGCGCGGGATCCAGCGTGAGCACGGCCAACGCGGCCAGGGCGAGGGTGAGCACCCAGCCGAATAGCTTCAACACCCCGCCATTGTCCCCCGCGAGCCGGCCGTCCCGGCGGGACCGTCCACCTCCTCACACACTGCCCACAACCCCTCCCCAGCTGGCGCCCACGCCGTTCACCCGGAGGAAACGAGGTGCCCACCGCGGTGAGGATCGGCGAGAATGGTCGACCGTGACCACGGAGCGGGGCGCCGCGCAGCACGCCGACGGCGGAAAGCCGTCCCGGCGAGCCGACGACGGCGGACGCGGGGGCCGCCGTCGCCGCCCCGGAGGCCGCCGCCCGGCCGAGCACCGCGGCTACTCCCCCGAGCAGCTCGAGGCCCGCCGCGCCGCCGTCCCGACGATCACCTACCCCGAGCAGCTGCCCGTCTCCGCGCGCCGCGAGGAGATCGCCACCGCGATCCGCGACCACCAGGTCGTCATCGTCTCCGGCGAGACCGGCTCGGGGAAGACGACGCAGCTGCCGAAAATCTGCCTCGGGCTGGGCCGCGGCGTCACCGGCACCATCGGGCACACCCAGCCGCGCCGCATCGCCGCACGCACCGTCGCCGAGCGCATCGCCGAGGAGCTCGACGTCCAGCTCGGCGGCGCCGTCGGCTACCAGGTCCGCTTCACCGACGAGGTCGGTCCCACGACCCTCGTCAAGCTCATGACCGACGGCATCCTCCTCGCGGAGATCCAGCGCGACCCGATGCTGCGGCGCTACGACACGATCATCGTCGACGAGGCGCACGAGCGGTCCCTCAACATCGACTTCATCCTCGGCTACCTCGCCCGGCTGCTGCCACGCCGCCCGGACCTCAAGGTCGTCATCACCTCCGCGACCATCGACTCCGCCCGCTTCGCCGCCCACTTCGGCCGCGACGGCGAGGACGGCGAGCGCGTCCCGGCGCCCGTCGTCGAGGTATCCGGGCGCACCTACCCCGTCGAGGTCCGCTACCACCCGCTCGTCCCCGACACCGACGACGGCGCGGACGACGACGCGCCCGCCGTCCGCGAGGAGGAGCTCGACCAGCCGACGGCCATCTGCCGCGCCGTCGACGAGCTCCTCGCCGAGGGACCGGGCGACATCCTCGTCTTCCTCTCCGGCGAGCGGGAGATCCGGGACACCGACGTCGCCCTCGCCGAGCACCTCGGACCGCGCTACGCGGGCCGGGCGAGCGCCGGCCAGCCCGGCGTCGTCGAGGTCGTCCCGCTCTACGCGCGCCTGTCCGCCGCCGAGCAGCACCGCGTCTTCGAGCCGCACCGCCACCAGCGCGTGGTGCTCGCGACGAACGTCGCGGAGACCTCGCTGACGGTGCCCGGGATCCGCTACGTCGTCGACCCCGGCACGGCGCGCATCTCCCGCTACTCCAATCGCACCAAGGTGCAGCGGCTGCCGATCGAGGCGATCTCCCAGGCGAGCGCGAACCAGCGCTCGGGCCGCTGCGGCCGCGTGGCCGACGGCATCGCGATCCGGCTCTACTCGCGCACCGACTACGAGTCGCGGCCGGAGTTCACCGAGCCCGAGATCCTGCGCACCTCCCTGGCCTCCGTCATCCTCCAGATGGCGGCGCTCGGCCTCGGTGACGTCGAGGACTTCCCCTTCGTCGACCAGCCCGACACCCGGGCCGTGCGCGACGGAGTCCAGCTCCTCGTCGAGATCGGCGCCCTCGAGGGCGCCGACGAGGACGCCCGCCCCGGCGGCGCCGGACGCCACCGGCTCACTCCCGTGGGCCGGCAGCTCGCCCGCCTGCCCATCGACCCGCGCCTGGGCCGCATGCTCCTCGCCGCGCAGGAGAACGGCTGCGCGGCCGAGGTCATGGTCATCGTCGCGGCGCTGTCGGTGCAGGACGTGCGGGAGCGGCCCGCCGAGCACCAGCAGGCCGCCGACGCCAAGCACCGCCGCTTCACCGACCCCACCTCCGACTTCCTCGCCTACCTCAACCTGTGGCGCTACCTGCGCACCCAGCAGCGCGACCTGTCCGGCTCGGCCTTCCGGCGGCTGTGCCGGTCGGAGTTCCTCAACTACCTGCGGGTGCGCGAGTGGCAGGACGTCGTCAGCCAGCTGCGCCAGCTCGCCAAGCCGCTCGGCCTCACCATGCGCCCGCTCGCCCTGCCCCACGCGGACGAGATCGGCGAGGACCCCGCGGCGGCCGCCGTCGCCGTCGGGCAGTCCTCCGACGCCGCGAGCGCCGACGCGATCCACCAGTCCCTCCTCGTGGGCCTGCTGTCCAACCTCGGCAGCTACGACGAGCGGCGCCGAGAGTACGCCGGGGCGCGCGGGACGCGCTTCGTCGTGTGGCCCGGGTCCGGTCTGGCGAAGAAGGCCTACGACTGGGTGATGGCCGCCGAGCTCGTCGAGACCTCCCGGCTCTTCGCGCGCACCGCCGCACGCATCCAGCCCTCGTGGGTGGAGCCGGCCGCCGCCCACCTGACGAAGAAGGTCCACTCCGAGCCGTACTGGTCCAGCCGGCAGGGCGCCGCGATGGTCCACGAGAAGGTCCTCCTCTACGGGATGACGCTCGTCGCCGACCGCACCGTGCCGCTCGCCAGCGTCGGCACCGCCTCCGCCCGCGCCCTGGCGCGGGAGCTGTTCATCCGGCACGCGCTCGTCCAGGGAGAGTGGCGCACCCACCACAAGTTCTGGGCGCGCAACCGCGAGCTCCTCGCCGAGGCCGAGGAGCTGGAGAACCGCACCCGACGCCGGGACCTCGTCATCGACGAGAACGGCATCTACGACTTCTACGACGAGCGCCTGCCCGAGTCCGTCGTCAGCGCCCGGCACTTCGACTCGTGGTGGAAGAAGCACCGCCACGAGGAGCCGGAGCTGCTCAACTTCACCCGCGAGCTGCTTTTCGGCGGGGAGCCTGACGTCTCCTCGGGCGACTTCCCGGACACATGGAAGCAGGGGGACCTCACCCTGCCCCTCACCTACCAGTTCGAGCCGGGCACGGCGGCCGACGGCGTCACCGTCCACGTCCCCGTCAGCGTGCTCGGGCGGCTGCGTCCCGACGGCTTCGACTGGCTCGTGCCCGGGCTGCTGCCCGACCTCGCCGTCGCGACGATCCGCTCGCTGCCCAAGAAGGTGCGCGTCCAGCTCGTCCCGGCCCCCGACGTCGCCCGGGAGGTGCTCGCGCTGCTGCCGCCGTGGTCGGAGGTGGCCCCCGCGCCCTTCGGGGCGCCGTCCTTCCGGGAGGCCTTCACCGCCGCCGTCGCCATGGCGCGGGACGTGACGATCCCGGACGACGCGTGGGACGAGGAGAAGCTGCCCTCCCACCTGCGCCTCACCTTCCGCGTCGTGGACGACACGGGCAAGGTGCTCGGCGAGAGCACCTCCCTGCCCGTGCTCCAGCGGCGCCTTGCCGCGCAGACCCAGGCCGCCGTGCGCAGCGCCGTCAAGGGCGCCGTCCAGCTGGCGATGGAGGAGGCGCGCGAGCAGTCCGGCGGCGCGAGGACGACGACGACGGCGCAGGCGGCGCCGTCGGGCACCGCACCCGCTGCGGGGGCACGTCCGTCCGCGCCGGCGCTGGCGGAGGAGCACGGGCTCACCGGGTGGCCTGCCGTGGGGACGGTCCCGACGCAGGTGGAGTCGACCGGGCCGCAGGGGCTCCTCGTGCGCGGGTACCCGGCACTGGTCGAGGTGGCCGCCGAGCGCGGGAAGCCGGCGCGGGTGGACCTCCTCGTCCTCGCCGACTCGCGCGAGCAGTCCCGGGAGCACCGGCGCGGCGTGCGGCGGCTGCTCCTCCAGGAGACGGCGCTGGCGAGCGGGCGCGTGACGTCACGCTGGACCGGCCGCGAGGCGCTCACGCTCGCCGCCAGCCCCTACCGGGACACCGAGTCGCTCGTGGCGGACGTCCAGCTCGCCGCCGTCACGGCGCTGGCCGACGAGTGGGTCGCGGCGAACGGCGGCCGTGAGCCGATGGACGCCGACCGCTACGCCCAGCTGCGCGATGCCGTCCGCACCGACCTCGAGGAGCGGGTCTACCGGGTGGTGGGCCACGTGGTGGCGGCGCTCGAGGCGCAGCGCGAGCTCGAGGCGTCGGTCAAGGACGCGACCTCGATGTTCCTCCTCAACACCCTCACCGACGTCCGCGACCAAGCGGCGCGGATCATCTACCCGGGATTCGTCTCACGCACCCCGCCCGACCGGCTCGTCCACCTCCCCCGCTACCTGCGGGCGGCGCGCCGGCGGGTGGAGCGCGCCAAGGACAACGTCCACCAGGACGCGAACCTCGCCTGGCGCGTGGGCGAGCTGGAGGAGGAGTACGAGGCGGCCGCCTCCGCCGCCCGCCACGCGACCGCCGACCCCTCGCGCGCCCAGACGCTGGAGGAGGTCCGCTGGCTGATCGAGGAGCTGCGCGTCAGCCTCTTCGCCCAGCAGCTCGGCACGCCGGTCAAGGTGAGCGAGAAGCGCATCCGCAAGCTCCTCGCGACCGCCTGACCCCACCGGCGCCCCCACCTCCGCCGACAGCCGAGTTGTTACGCCGTCGGCAGCTCGTCGGGGTAGACGACGTCGATCTCGGCGATTGTCGCGGGAAAGTCCTTTCGGTTGTTGGTGAGGAAGCGGTCCGCGCCTGCGGCCACCGCCGTCGCCAGATGAGCGGCGTCAGCGGCTCGCAAGCCGTAGGAGATCGCGAGTGCCAGGGCCAGGCGGGCAGTCGGCTCGTCGAGCGGATGCAGCTCGAGCCGGCTGAGGAGGCTGAGGAGCGCCGCCGTCTCGTCAGAGTCGGGGTCCTCGCGCATGGGCTTGGACAGGACCTCGGGAAGGAGCAGGACGGAGCCGACACCGACGACGTCCCCGTCGCCGGCGAACAGCGCGGCGACGCGTGAACCCACCGGGTGGTCGACGGTGGCGGCGTAGATGAGCACGTCGGCGTCGAAGGCGGTGAGCTCGCTCATCGCGTGGATCGAGCTGCTCGAACGCCCTCGATGAGCTCCTCGGCGCGTCCTGCTGAGAGTGCGGGCGTTCGGAGGGGCTCACGACGGGCAGCCTCGAGCAGGGTGCCGATGCGGTCCGCCCGGCTCCAGGCCTCGGGAGCACGGCGTGCCCTGAGGGTGGCCGGGTGCACGAGCACGGCGACGACCCTCCCGTGCCTGGTGATCGCCACCTCCTCACCCGCCTCCACCCGGTCGAGCTGCGCAGGGAGGGTCTGGCGGGCAGTGCTCGCGCTGATCGTCGCCATGCAGCAAGTGTACGGTCCTGTACAAGAGCGGACGATGCTGCTCCTGGTACCCAGTAATCAGCCGGGTCAACGACCCCGACGCTCAGCTCCGCCAGCGGCTGAGGACGAGCGCGCCGACCCGCTCGACGTCCGCGCGCCGCCGCGCGTCCCCGCGGGCGGTGGCGGCGACGCCGTAGATCATCCGGAGCGCGAGTCCGACGTCGTCGACCGTCACCCGCGCCGCCACGCGCCCCGCCTCCTGGCCACGAGCCAGCGGCGCGGCGAGGAGCTGGGCCAGCCGCGCGTCGCCGTCGTAGTCCTCGACGACGCCGCGGGCGCCGACGACCATCTCGACGAAGCCGACCGACTCGACCATGAGCTCGACGAGGTGCTCGAAGAAGCGCTCGAAGGCATCCGGGCCGGTCTGCGCGCCGAGCCCCTCGAGCTCGGCGAAGTTCTCCTCGAAGACGGCGAAGGCCAGGTCCAGCCGCCGCGGGAAGTGCCGGTAGAGCACCGCCTGCCCCACCCCGGCCTCACGGGCGATCGCACTCAGGGGGACGTTGTACCCCTTGTCGGCGAACAGCGCGCGTGCTGCCCGGAGCAGCGCACGCCGGTTGTCGGCGGCCGCTGCCGGGCCTCTGTTGCCACCCCGGGCCGAAAGCGTCATGCTCGCATCATAGGAACCGGACAAATGTGTCCGGTAGACCCTGTCCCGACTGGAGGGAGCAGAGATGACCACCTTTGACCACACGTACGACGTCGTCGTCGTCGGCAGCGGAGCCGCGGGCCTGGCGACGGCGATGGGAGCAGCCGACAAGGGCCTGCGCGTCCTCATCCTGGAGAGCACGGCGAGGTGGGGTGGCAACACCGCAATGTCCGGCGGCGGCATGTGGCTGCCGAACAACCCGCTCATGAAGCGCGACCGCGCGGGCGACTCCCGCGAGGAGGCGCTGGCGTACCTCGAGGCGACGGTCGGTGACGCGGGCCGGGCCACCAGCCGCGAGCGCAAGGAGGCCTTCGTCGACGGCGTCGGTGACTTCGTGGACACCGCGATGAAGTACGGCGTCGAGCTCGTTCGCGCCCCTGACTACGCCGACTACTACCCCGAGCTGCCGGGTGGCAAGATCGGCCGCGGCCTGGAGGTCAAGCCCTTCGACGTCAAGCGCATCGGGGACTGGTGGAAGACCAACCAGTCGCCCATCCCGCTGCCGGCGAAGACCGACGACGTGTGGTTGCTCGGCCGCGCCTGGTCCACCCCGGCCGGGTTCGTCCGCGGGGCGCAGTTCGTCTTCCGTGCGCTCGGCGGCGTCGTCTCGGGCAAGAAGCTCGCGGGGATCGGGTCCGGCTGGACGGCGGCGTTCCTCGACGTCGTCGTCCAGAAGCTCGGCACCGACCTGTGGCTGGGCGCCCCGCTTGAGGACCTCGTCATCGAGGACGGCCGAGTCGTCGGCGTCCGGACCACGCGCGAGGGCAAGGCGCTGACGATCGGAGCGACGCACGGCGTCATGCTCGCCGCCGGCGGCTTCGACCACAACGTCGAGTGGCGCCGCAAGCACCACGGCATCGACGGCGCCCCCTCCGGCGCACCCGGCAACCTCGGCGGCGCGATCGACATCGCCGCTCGCCACGGCGCGGCGCTCGAGCTCATGGACGACGCCTGGTGGGGCGCCTCGATCGAGGCCCTTCCGGGCGGTTCGCCGTCGTTCATCGTCGGCGAGCGCTCGATGCCCTACTCGATCATCGTCGACTCCACCGGCGAGCGGTTCGCCAACGAGTCGGAGTCCTACGTGGACCTCGGGCACCACATGCTCGAGCACGACAAGGACGGCCCGTACTGGATGGTCTCCGACGTCCGCCACGCCCGCCGCTACCTGCGCACCTACGCCATGGACCCCCGGGCGAACAAGAAGATGCAGGAGGCGGGGATCATGGTCAAGGCGGACACCCTCGAGGAGCTCGCCGAGAAGCTCGGCGTGGACAAGGGCCGCTTCGCCGCGACGGTCAAGCGCTTCAACGGCTTCGCCCGCTCCGGCGTCGACGGCGACTTCGGCCGCGGCAACTCGGCCTACGACCGCTACTACAGCGACCCGACCGTGCGCCCCAACCCCAACCTCGGCCCGATCGAGAAGGGCCCCTTCACGGCCTTCAAGCTCGTCGTCGGGGACCTGGGCACCAAGGGCGGGGTCCTGACCGACGCCCACGGGCGCGCGCTGCGCGAGGACGGCTCGGTCATCGAGGGCCTGTACTCGGCCGGCAACAACTCCGCCTCCGTCATGGGCCGCACCTACCCGGGGCCCGGCTCCACCATCGGCCCCGCGGCGGTGTTCGGGATGCGCGCGGCCCGCCACATGGCGACGGTCGGCGCCCGCCAGACGGTGACGACGGCGGCTCGCTGATCCGCCGCCCCGTCGCCTGACAGATGGTCCCCCGGGGCACCTGCCCTGCCCTGGGGGGCCATCCTCGGCCGAAGGGGCAGACGGCCGCCGGTGCCTCCGGTTACCCTCGCTGGAGACTTTCCCGCACCTGAACCTGCCGAGGCCGCCATGCGTTCCGTCCGTCGTCTTCTGTCCTCCGCCCTGGCGGCGGCTCTCACGCTCGGGGTGGTGGTCGGCCTGCCGACCGCGGCCTCCGCGGACGAGACCTACCCCCGCCCCGCCTCGGGCTCCTGGGAGATCCAGGGGCGCGGCTGGGGCCACGGCATCGGCATGTCCCAGTGGGGCGCGCAGGGCGCGGCCGAGCAGGGCGTGGGTTACCGCCGGATCCTCGATTTCTACTACCCGGGCACGGCGCCGGGCACGGTCAGCAACAGCACGCTGAAGGTGCGCCTCGAGGCGCACCAGAACACCGCGTCGGTGCGGCTGTGGGCGCCGCAGGGTGCTGCGCGCCTGAGCGTCGCCGGTCCCGGCAACACGACCCGTATGTACGCGGGCGGCTTCGTCACGGTGGACCGCAAGGAGCGCAACCGCTTCTTCGTCCGGCACACGCGGGCGAACGGCAGCGCCGGCCCGGTGCACGAGTTCACCGCGGAGGAGCTCACCGTCACGGCGCGCGACGCCAACAACGACAACATTGGTGCCGTCGTCGGCTCCAGCTCGTCCCGGGGCACCTGGTACCGCGGCACCGTCCAGCTCGTCAGGGAGAACAGCACGACCTTCGACGTCCGCAACCACGTGGCGCTGGAGCAGTACCTGCGCGGCGTCGTGCCGCGCGAGAGCCCGGCGTACTGGGAGATGGACGCCCTCCGCGCGCAGGCCGTCGCCGCCCGCAGCTACGTCCTCGCCGAGATCGCCGCCAACAGCGCCGGCCTCACCTGTGACACCACCCAGTGCCAGGTGTACGGCGGCCGCGCGATCGTCGACGCCGCCGGCAGGGTCGTCACCGAGCAGGAGCACTCGCGGACCAACACCGCCATCGCCGACACCTCGCGCGAGGTGCGCATGTACCGCGGCGCTGTCGCCTTCACGCAGTTCTCCTCGACGAACGGTGGGTGGACGAGGGAGGGCAGGTACCCGTACCTCGTCGCCAAGGCCGACCCGTGGACCGGCACCGCCAGCGGTGACACCCGCACCACCTGGACCGACCGGCTGAGCGTGAGCACCGTCGAGGCTTACTGCCCGAGCAACGGACGCCTGCGCAACCTCGTCATCACCAAGCGGGACGGCAACGGCGCCTTCGGCGGCCGCATCACCGAGGCCCGGGTGGAGTGCAGCACCGGCAACCGCACCCTCACCAACCTCCGCTTCGACCTGTTCAGCGAGTGGTGGCGCGTCACCCCGCCGCCCACCGGCTTCTTCCTGTCCAACACCCTCGGCGCCGAGGCGGAGATCGTCTTCCAGTACGGCCGCGACGACGACGAGGTCCTCATCGGCGACTGGGACGGCAACCGCACCGACACCATCACGGTGCGCCGCGGCAAGACCTTCCACGTGAGCAACACTCTGCGTGCCGGCGGCGCGGACTACTCCTTCCCCTACGGGCGCGCGAACGACGTCATCCTCATCGGCGACTGGGACGGCGACGGGCGCGACTCGATCGCGGTGCGCCGCGGTCGCGAGTACCACATCCGCAACGACAACCGCCCCGGCCCGGCGCAGCGCGTCATCACCTACGGGCACACGAACGACGACGTCCTCGTGGGTGACTGGAACGGCGACGGCCGCGACACGCTCGCGGTGCGCCGCGGCTCGGTCTACCACGTGAAGAACTCCCTCACCGGTGGCGACGCCGACGCCGTCATCAACTACGGCCGCGCCGGTGACGACGTCATCGTCGGTGACTGGAACGGGGACAGGCGCGACACCTTCGGCGTGCGCCGCGGCAACGTCTACCACCTGAAGAACTCGATCAGCGGCGGCGACGCCGACCGCGTCGTCACCTTCGGCCGTGCGAGCGACGAGGTGCTCGTCGGCGACTGGAACGGCGACCGCCGCGACACCCTCGGCCTGCGCCGCCTGGGCTGACCGTCCTCCCACCGAGAGCCGGACTCCTCCCGAGGAGTCCGGCTCTCGGCGCACAGGGGTAGGAGCCCCCGTCGAGAGCGGGATCCCGCCGGCTAGTCCTGGGCGAGCAGCGCGTCGATCTCCCGGACGGCGTCCCGACCGGCGCGGTTGGCACCGATCGTGGACGACGACGGCCCGTACCCGACGAGGTGCACGCGCGCCTCGTGGGCCACGCGCGTGCCGTCCATGACGATCCCGCCGCCGCGGCCACGCAGCCGCAGCGGCGCGAGGTGGTCGAGCTGGGCACGGAAGCCGGTCGCCCACAGGATGACGTCGGCGGCCTGCTCGGTGCCGTCCGCCCAGCGCACGCCGTCGGGAACGATCCGCTCGAACATGGGCCGGCGGTCCAGGGCGCCCCGCCGCGCCGCGGCACGCAAGGACGGCGTCCACAGCAGCCCGGTCACGCTCACCACGGAGCGGGGCGGCAGCCCTGCCCGCACCCGCTCCTCCACCATGGCGACCGCCTCACGGCCCTCGTCGGGTCCGAAGGGGCCCTCCCGCCACACGGGCTCACGGCGGGTGACCCACGTCGTCGACGTGACCTCGGAGAGCTCGTCGAGGAACTGGACAGCCGAGATCCCGCCACCGACGACGACCACGTGCTGCCCGCGGAGCTCCTCGGCGCTCACGTAGTCCGCGGTGTGGAGCTGGCGGCCGAGGAAGGTCTCGCGTCCCGGGTAGTACGGCCAGTACGGGCGCTGCCAGGTGCCGGTGGCGTTGATGACGGCGCCGGCGGTCCAGGTGCCGCGGTCGGTGCGCACGCGCAGCGGGCCGAGCGGGTCGTCGTCGGCCCGCTCGACGGACTCCACGCGCACCGGCCGCACGACCGGCAGCTCGAAGCGGTCCTCGTACGCGGCGAAGTACCGGGGCAGGGCGGTGTTCGACGGCTCCTGCGCGTCCGGCGGTGCCTGCTCCATACCCGGCAGGTCGTGGATGCCGTTGACGGTCGCCATCCGCAGCGAGTCCCAGCGGTGGCGCCACGCCCCACCCGGCCCGTCCTCGCCGTCGAGAACGACGAAGCTGCGGGTGCCCGTCTCCAGCGCGGACCGGTAGCCGCGCCGCTGCAGGTGGTAGGCCGCCGACAGTCCCGCCTGCCCGGCACCGATGACGACGACGTCGGCCGCGTGCGCGGTCTCGTCGCGGCCCAGGGCGCGCTGGGGCTGGTCGAGGAGGACAGGGGGCATGTCTCCGTCAACGCGCCGGGCTGCCGCTTGCTTCCGTGAGGTCCGCAACCGTCGTCGCGGTCCCTAGGATGCGCGGTGTGAGCTTCGCTGCGGCCCCCACCCTCGTCGGCACCCTCGTCACGCTCGAGCCGCTGCGGCTCGACCACGCGGCCGAGCTGGCCACGGCCGTCCGGGACGGACGCCTCCACGAGCTCTGGTACACCCGTGTCCCCTCCCCCGAGGCCATGCACGACGACGTCGCGGCCCGGCTCGCCCAGCACGCCGCCGGCCGCGTGGTCCCGTGGGTGGTCCGCCGCAACGCCGACGGCGCCGCCCTCGGCGTGACGACCTTCCTCAACATCCGCGAGGAGAACCTCCGGCTGGAGATCGGCTCGACGTGGATCGCCGCGAGCGCCCAGGGCACCGGCGTCAACGCCGAGGCGAAGCTGCTCCAGCTCACGCACGCCTTCGAGACCCTCGGGTGCATCGCCGTCGAGCTGCGCACCCACTGGCACAACCAGCGCTCGCGCCGCGCGATCGCCGCGCTCGGCGCGAAGCAGGACGGCGTGCTGCGCAACCACGACGTGTGGCGCGACGGCACCGTGCGCGACGTCGTCGTCTTCTCGATCATCGACCGTGAGTGGCCCACCGTGCGGCTCGGCCTCACGGAGCGGCTGCGCGCGCTCGGCGCACGCTGACGCCTCAGGGCAGGGCGATGCCGTTCGCGGCGCGGTAGTCGGCGAGCAGGGCGTCGACGACCCGGGCGGTGCGCAGCGCACTGGGCCCGGTGCTCGGGCACGTGCCGAGGCCGGTCAGCTCGTCGACCACCGTCTGGATGAGCGGCAGCTGGACGGTGGCCGGGTAGGGCGCCTCGATGCGGCGCTCGCCGTCGGCGGTGGTGAGGACGATCGGCTCCTCACCGAAGGTGGAGAACTGCAGCGACCCGGCCGAGCCGAGGATGCGGACCTCGTCGCGCTCCTCCTGGGTGCCGTAGCTCCACAGCCCCGAGCCCAGCGCACCGGACTCCAGCTGGAAGGACGCGCTGACGACGTCCTCCGCCAGCGTCGCCCGGCCGAAGCGCGTGGCGTGCCCGGTGACCGTCGCGACCGGCCCGAGGAGGTGGTCGAGGAGGTCGAGGGTGTGGGAGGCGAGGTCGACGAAGTGCCCGCCGCCGCTCACCTCGGGCCGCACCCGCCAGGGCGCGTCCGCGCCGTCGTCGATGACGGCCGGCTTGGACGCGTGGACGGCGACGGCGTGGACGGTGCCGATGACGCCGTCGTCGAGCATCTTCTTGACCGTGACGAAGCGCGGCATGGCGCGGCGGTAGTAGGCGACGAAGAGCGGCAGCCCGGTGCGCTCGGCGGCGGCGATCATGTCCTCGCACTCGGCGGTGGTGCGGGCCATCGGCTTCTCGACGTAGACGGGCTTGCCGGCCTCGAGGACGCGGACCGCGTAGTCGCGGTGGGAGTCGGGCGGGGTGGCGACGTAGACGGCGTCCACCTCGTCGTCGTGGATGAGGGCGTCGGCGTCGTCGTACCAGCGCGGGACGCCGTGGCGGCGGGCGTAGTCGGCGGCCTTCTCACCGTCGCGGCGCATGACGGCGACGAGCGAGGAGCGCTCGGCCTGCTGGAAGCCCGGTCCGCTCTTGACCTCCGTGACATTGCCGACGCCGATGATGCCCCACCGCACTGAGTCCATGGCCGAACGGTAGCGGGCGGCCGCTGGTGCGCGGTCTCGGGTCCACGGGGCCGCGTGCCGGTCGGGTGGGAGCCGGCAGCCGACGCCGCCACGGGCGGGCCCTCCTGGGACCCGCCCGCGGCAGCGGCGCGATGGCTAGGCCCGTGCGGCCCAGCGGCGCAGGCCGAGGGCAGCGGCGGCGCTCAGGACGAGCGCCCCGGCCAGTGCGGCCAGCCCTGCGGCCGAGACACCGGTCCGCGCGAGCTCGCCGTCCCGGGCGGGAGCGACCCGGTCGTCGTCCCCAGCGGCCGGTGCCGTGGGCGCGGGCTCCGTCGTCGGCTCCGGCTCCGGCTCCGGCTCGGTGGTCGGCTCCGGGTCAGTGGTCGGCTCGGGCGTGGGCTCCGGGGCGACGTCGGCGGGCACGCCGATGCGGTCGAGGAGCGTCTCGGCGACGTCGCGGAAGTACTCCGCTCCGTACGCGGTGAGGTAGCCGGCCTCGAACTGGCCGGCGTCGAACTCACTGACAAGGGCGAGGTACTCGGCCCGCGTGCCGTAGGACGCGGCGAACTCCTCCGCCGAGATCAGCTCCATCGACCCGTAGACCGCGCCGGGGGAGGCGGCGCCGAGGTACTGGCCCAGCGGGTACTCGATGAGGCCGTACCGGACGCCACCGGTGACGTTCCCGGCGTCGTCGCGCACGAGCTCGCCGTCCGCCTGGTCGAACCAGGCCGAGGGCGCCGGCGCGGTGCCGCCCTGGTGGGCGTCGATGAGGGCCTGCGCGGCGGCGATGATCGCCGGCTCCAGCGGGTAGAGGTTGAGGGCCGCGCGGAACTCCGGGTCGTGGACCTGGGTGTTCCACGTGCGGCCGGCCTTGGCGATCTCCTCGTCGGCGGGGATGACCGTGGACAGGAGGTCGGTGTGCGGGGTGCCGGGGACCTGCCAGTGGTACCGGTTCTCGGGCAGCTCGGTGGGCGCGAGCACCGCGGGCCCACCGAAGAGCGAGACGTCACCCTCGGAGGTCACGGTGATGAAGGGGACGTCGAAGCCGGGCTCGGCGCCGGGTGCCGTGACGAAGCCCCCGGAGTCGCCCTGGCGGAGCGGGCGCTCCATGATCGGGCCGACGGAGTTGAGGTAGCCGTCCCACACCGAGCCCCCGTTCGCGGCCGCCTGGGCCGCGTGGAAGTGCGACGTGTAGGTGTTGAGGTAGACGCCCGACTGCGACTGGCCCAGGAGCAGCGAGGTCTCCGCGGTCTGCCCACCGAGGATGCTGCCGGCCTGGTCGCTGCCCAGGAGCACGCCGAGCTGCGTCGTGATGTCCCAGACGAGCCCCTCCTCCGCGCCCTCGACGACCATGAACGGGTCGAAGGCGCCCGGGTTCGCGGGGTCGGCGACGATCGGCTCGCGCTCGACGTCGGGGTCGACGTCCCAGCTGAGGTCCGCGTAGCGCTCCGGGTCGAAGTTGTGCAGGGCGTCGATCTGGATCGGCTTGGACGTGAGGCCGATGACCGTGTGGCCCTCGTCCATGGCCCACTGCCACATGCGGCGCCAGTGGTCCTCGCCCGGGAAGCCGTTGGAGGCGTTGAGGATGTCGACGAGGACGACGCCGGAGGAGTCCGCGGCGTCGGCGGGCCGGCGCACGAGGATGTGGTTGACGTACTCGACGCCCTCCTCGACGACGACGACGTCCTCGCCCTCGTGGTCGTACACGTTGGCGGTCCCGGAGAGGAAGTACTCCTCCTCGACGAAGCCGAGGTCGGCGACGTCGAAGGGCACGCGTGCGCGCTCCATCGTCGACCAGAGGTAGCTGTCGTCGGTCTCGGGCACCGGACCCTCGACGGCGGGGACCGCGGTGAGGGTCGAGGCGACCGGGTCCTCGGTGGCGGCACCGGCAGGTGCGACGAGGCCGAGGGCGAGGGTGCCGACGCAGGCCGCGGCGAGGAGGCCGCGGGCCGGTCGGGACGGGGTGTTCATGGGGAAAGGACCTCCAGGACGGCGTCGTCTATCGGCACAGCAACGCGACCCCGGACGGGGTGGGTCCGGGGCGCGTGTGGGGTGGAGGCGGTCTGCGGGTGTGCTGCGGCCCCCACCACTCACGGTCGTCCACGACAGCCGACGGGCAAAGGAGTTGCCACCTGTTGCTGCCGCTGGGGCCGGTCCGGCACGCGGTGAATAAGTCAGCTGTCGGCGCACATGGACGGGAGGAATCCAGCTGTCGGCGCACATGGACGGGAGGAATCCAGCTGTCGGCGCAAGGGGGCGCGGCGGAATCCAGCTGTCGGCGCAGAAGAGGGCTTCTGGCGGGAGGGCCGGGCGGGCTACAGGTCGGCGACGGCTTTGAAGCTGGCGTCGAGGGCGGAGCGGGTGGCGGGCATGTCCCGCATCGCCACCCCGACGAAGACGCAGTCGACGACGACGAGCTGGGCGATCCGGCTCGCCATCGCGCCCGAGCGGAAGGTCGTCTCCCGGGTGGTCGTCACGAGCGCGATGTCGGCGGTCTGCGCGAGCTTGGAGCCGGGGTGGTTGGTGAGGGCGACCGTCGTCGCGCCCTGCTCGGCGGCCAGGCGCGTGGGCGCGATCGCATCGGGCGTGCTGCCGGAGTGGGAGACGGCGATGACGACGTCGCCCGGCCCCCGCAGCGAGACAGCGGTGAGGGCGGCGTGCCGGTCCTGGTGGTAGACGGCGCTGAGGCCGAGGCGTGAGAGCTTCTGGCACAGGTCCATCGCGGTGACACCGCTCGCGCCGACCCCGATGATGTCGATGCGCCGCGCGCCGACGAGCGCGTCCACCGCGGCCTCGAGGGCGGGGATGTCGAGCATCGCGGTCGTGTCCTCGACCGCGCGCGCGTCGGCGTAGCCGATCTTCGCGACCACCTGCTCGAGGGTGTCGTCCGCGTCGAGCGTCCCGGAGATGGGGCCGCGCGCGGTGCGTCCCTCCTCGATGCCGGCCGCCTTGGCCAGCGCCAGCCGCAGCTGCGGGTAGCCGGAGAAGCCCATCCGCTTGGCGAAGCGCACGACCGTGGGCGCCGAGGTCCGGCAGCGCTCGGCGAGCGCCGTGATGGACTCCCGGGCCACGGAGGTCGGGTCGGCGACGACCGCCTCCCCCACGCGTCGCTCGGCGGGGCGCAGCTCGGGCAGCAGCGCACCGATCCGGCTGACGAGCGCGGCGCCGTCGGGCGGGGCGGACTCGGCCATGGTGTCCATCCTTCGTCGGGTGAAAGTAAGTTTGCACGAATCGTACTAGGGCGTAACTCCTTGACTTCCCCCCGTCGAGGCGGCATCGTCCTCGGGAGCAAGACTGTCACGGGCCCAGCGCCGGGAGCACCACCGAACAGGAGTCGCGATGTCGCCAGGAGAGGGCACCCGCTGGGGTGTCACCGTCGACTCGCCCACCGAGGAGCGCAACCCCCGCACCGTCGACCTCGACGTCGTCGGCACCCTCGAGCTGCTCACCCTCATCAACGCCGAGGACCGGCTCGTCCCCGACGCCGTCGCCGCCGCACTCCCCGAGCTCGCGCGCCTCGTCGACGGCGCCGCCGAGCGGGTCCGCGCCGGTGGCACCGTCCACTACGTCGGTGCCGGCACGAGCGGGCGCCTCGGGGTCATCGACGCCGCCGAGCTGCTTCCGACCTTCCGGCTCGAGGAGGGGGTCGTCACCGCCCACCTCGCCGGCGGGCCGCCCGCCATCGTGCGCGCCGCGGAGAACGTCGAGGACGACCGCACCGCGGGGGCCGCCGCCGTCACCGACGTGCGCGAGCACGACGTCGTCGTCGGGCTCGCGGCGTCCGGCCGCACCCCGTACGTGGCCGGCGCGCTCGCCCACGCCCGCGAGCGCGGCGCCCTCACCGCCCTCGTCACCTCCAACCCGCGCGCCGTCCTGCTCGACGACGTCGACGTCGCCATCGTCCTCGAGACCGGCCCCGAGGCGCTGACCGGCTCCACCCGGATGAAGTCGGCGACCGCGCAGAAGCTCGTCCTGCACAGCTTCTCGACCGCGCTCATGGTCCGCCTCGGGCGCACCTGGTCCAACCTCATGGTCTCGATGGTCGCGACCAACGAGAAGCTCCGGGCGCGGACCGTCACGATCCTCACCCAGGCCACCGGCCTGGAGCGCCCCGCCTGCGAGGCCGCGCTCGAGGAGGCGGGCGGTGACCTCAAGGTCGCGCTCGTCATGACCCTCGCCGGCACCGACCCCTCTGCCGCACGCACCGCGCTCACCGCCGCCGACGGCGTCGTCCGCACGGCCGTGCAGTCCCTGTCCGCACCGACCCCCAGCAGCCCGTCACGAAGGGAACCATGATGCAACGCCGCATTTTCGCCGCGACAGCGGTCTCCAGCCTCCTCCTCCTCGCCGCGTGCGCGCCGTCGTCGGACGCCCCCGACCCCGACGACCAGGACGCCGGCTCCGAGCAGACGGCCGACGGCGGGGAGTGCGCCGAGGACGTCAGCCTGCGCGTGTGGTCCTGGCGCACCGAGGACGCCGACGCCTACGAGACGATCTTCGACGTCTTCGAGGAGCAGAACCCCTGCATCACCGTCGAGTTCCAGGCCTTCGTCAACACCGAGTACAACCAGATCCTGCAGACCGGTCTCACCGGCAGCGACGGCCCCGACGTCGCGCAGGTGCGCAGCTACGGGCTGCTCCAGCCGCTCGTCGAGGGCGGCAACCTCGTGGCGCTGGACGACATCGTCCCGGAGGTGAGCGAGTTCGACGAGACGATCCTCGCCGGCGCCCTCGGCCGCGAGGACGGGCAGACCTACGGCGTGCCCTTCGCCTCCCAGACCCTGCAGATGTACTACAACACCGCGATCTTCGAGGAGAACGGCCTCGAGGAGCCGACGACGTGGGAGGAGTTCGTCGAGGTCAACGAGACCCTCGCCGAGGCGGGTGTCACCCCGATGTCCGTCGGCGGCTTGGACGCGTGGATGATGCCGATCGTCCACGACATCCTCGGCTCGGCCCAGTACGGCGGTGCGGAGTTCGAGGAGGCCGTCCTCGCCGGGGACACCGACCTCACCGACCAGGCCTACGTCGACTCCCTGCAGACGGTCGTCGACGTCCAGGAATACATGCCGGAGAACGTCGTCGGCGTCAGCTACACCGAGTCCCAGGTGCTCTTCACGACCGAGCAGGCCGCGATGTTCCCGGGCGGCTCCTTCGAGCTGGCCTTTTTCCAGGCGGAGAACCCCGAGATGGAGCTCGGCGTCTTCCAGGTGCCGCCGCCGCCGAACTCGGCCCTCGACCACCCCGTCACCCCGGCCTACGCCGACGGCAACTGGGGCCTGAGCGCCAACAGCACCCACCCGGAGGAGGCCGAGACGCTCATCACGTGGCTCGCCACCCAGGAGTTCGGGCAGATGGTCGCCAACGACCTCAAGCAGTTCTCCCCCGTCCCCGGCGTCACCTTCGAGGACCCGCTCATGCAGGAGATGTGGGACCTCTACCAGGAGAACCCCGCCCCCTACCTGCAGCTCGTCAACTTCCGCTACGGCGACCCGAGCGGCACCGACCTCCTCGGCGCGGGCGTCCAGGAGCTCTTCCTCGGTGACAAGGACCCGGCGCAGGTCGCGCAGGACGTCAACGACGGCCTCGCAGAGTGGTTCACCCCGGGCCAGTGACGACCACCCCCGCACAGACGGCTGCCGTGGAGCCGGGGCAGCGCCGTCGTCGTCGGCTGACGACGGCGGCGCTGCCCACCCGGGTCGCGCTCCTGTTCATCGCCCCAGCGGCGGTGCTGTTCGCCATCTTCGTGCTCTACCCGATGGTCACCGCGGTGACCTACTCGATGTACTCCTGGCGCGGGACGAGCCAGGAGGAGTTCGTGGGGCTGGCGAACTTCGTCAACCTCTTCAGCTCCGAGCCCTACCGCTCCACGCTGCCGCGGGCATTCGGGCACAACCTCCTGCTGTTCCTCGGCGCGATGGTGGTTCAGAACTCGGTGGGCCTGCTCTTCGCCGTCATCCTGCACCGCCGCGCCCGCTTCCGGCGCTTCTTCCAGGTGCTGTTCACGATGCCGTACCTCGTGAGCCCGCTCGTCGTCGGCTACCTGTGGTCGCTGCTGCTCTCCCCGCTGTTCGGCCCGGTCAACGCGGCCCTCAAGGCGGTGGGCCTGGACTCCCTCGCGCTGCCGTGGCTCGGGACGCCGGGCACCGCCCTGTGGGTGGTCGTCCTCGTCACCGCGTGGCAGTGGGTGGGCTTCCCGCTCCTCCTGTACGGGGCGGCCCTCGGCGGGCTGGCGCCCGAGCTGGACGAGGCCGCCGAGCTCGACGGCGCGTCCGGCCCGCAGCGCTTCTTCGCGATCACGCTGCCGCTCATGACGCCGGTCATCGGCACGGTCAGCGTCCTCACCTTCATCTTCTCGATGGAGGCCTTCCCGATCCCCTACGCCCTGGGCGGGTCCACCGGCGCGCCGGCGGGGGCGACCGACGTCCTGTCGCTCGTCTTCTACCGGACCGCCTTCGAGTCCGGCTCGTCCAACGCCATCGGCACGTCCTCGGCGATCGCGATCCTGCTCTTCCTGTTCATCTTCGTGCTCTCGACGGTCTTCACCCGGTGGTTCCGTCGCACCGAGAGGAGGCTGGGCCAGTGACCGCCGCCCCCGCGACGCGCCGTCCCGACGGCCTGCCGCCCGTCGTCACCGACCCCACCGAGCAGCCCCGCCGCGGGCGCCGGGACCGGAGCTGGGCCGCGGCGATGACGACGACGGCGCTGTGGCTCTACGCCGCCGTCGCCGTCGTGCCGCTGCTCATCATGCTGCTGAACTCGCTGCGGACGAACCGGGAGCTGGCCACCCAGCCCCTCGGCCTGCCGCTGCAGCCGGACTTCACCAGCTACCAGCGGGCGTGGATCGAGGCGTCCTTCTCGACGTACTTCCTCAACTCGATCGTCGTCACCGTCTCCTCGGTGCTCATCGCGACGGCGGTGTCGCTGCTCGCCGCCTACGCCCTGGCCCGCGCCAAGGGGCGGCTCATGTCGGTCATCGAGGCGGTCTTCGTCTCGGGCCTCATGATGCCGGTCTTCCTCATGATCGTCCCGATCTTCTACCTGCTCGACTCCTTCGGGCTCGTCTCGACCCGGACCGGGCTCGTCATGGTCTACGCGGCGGTGAGCGTGCCGTTCTCGATCTTCGTGCTCACGACGTTCTTCCGGCAGCTACCCGGGGAGCTGGAGGAGGCGGCGCGGCTGGACGGCGCCGGGCCGTTCCGGATGTTCTGGAGCGTCATGGCCCCGCTCGTGCGGCCGGCGATCGCGACGGTGGTCGTCTTCCGCTTCGTGCCGATCTGGAACGACTTCTTCTACCCGCTCATCCTCATCCGCAACCAGGACAAGTACACGCTGCCGGTGGGCTTGACGAGCTTCTTCGGGGAGTACCAGACCGACTGGTCCACGCTCTTCGCCGGGCTCGTCATCGCCACCGTGCCGCTCATCTTCCTGTTCCTCGTCGCGACCCGGCAGATCATCGCGGGCCTCACGGCGGGGATGGGAAAGTAGCGGCGTGAGCACGGTCCTCGCCGTCGACCTCGGCGGCTCCGGCTCCCGCGCGCGCCTGGCCGGCCCGGGTGGCGCGCGGGAGGCGAGCGGCGAGCGCCTGCGGGTGAGCGCGGGCGGGCTCGTCGCCGCGCCGCTCGTCACCGCGCTCGTCGAGGCGCTGGACGTGCGCGCCGGGGACGTCGACGCCGTGTGCGTCGGCTCCAGCGGGATCCTCACCCTCTCCGACGGCCCGCAGGTGGTGCTCGACGCAGTCCGCACCGCCGTCGGCGACGTGCGCACCGTCGTCGCCTCCGACGCCGTCACCTCCGCCGTCGGGGCGCTCGGCGGTCGGGCCGGCGCCGTCGTCCTCACCGGCACCGGCTCGACGGCGCTGGGCACCGACCTCGCCGACTGCTGGCGCAAGGTCGACGGCTGGGGCCACGTCCTCGGCGACGCCGGCTCCGGCTCGTGGATCGGCATGCAGGCGCTGCAGACCGCGCTCGAGCAGCACGACGGGCGCCGGTCCGACGCCACCGCGCTCCTTGCCGCCACCGTCGCCCGGCTCGGGGTGCCCGAGTCGTGGCCGCGGCAGATCTACACGCGCGAGGACCGGGCGGGGGTGCTCGCCTCCGTCGTCCCCGACGTCGTCGCCCTCGCCGCGGACGACGACGGCGTGAGCCGCGAGCTCCTCCGGCGCGCCGGCCGCGAGCTCGCCCGCAGCCTCGTCGCTGCGCTCCGCCCGCCGGTGCCACCGCTCGCCTCGTGGACCGGGGGGATCTTCGGGGCGGCCGTGGTGCTCGAGGCGATGCGCGAGGCGCTGGCGGCGCGGCGTCCCGACGTCGTCCTCGAACCGCCGCGCGGCACGTCGCTCGACGGGGCCGAGACGCTCGCCCGCCGCGCGCTCGCCGGTGACGTGCAGTCTGCCGAGCCGCTCCTCACCCTGCGCTGAGCCGGGGCGGGGGCCGCAGGGGGTGCTGAGCGCGGGACGTTAGATTGATCCACCAGGCGGATCAATCTAACGTCTCGGCACCATGCCACCCCGTGACCGCCGCCGCTCGCCTGGCAGGAGCCGGGAGTACGCGTCAGTCGGTGAAAATCTTGCCCACCGGCTCGCGCTTCTCGGCCTGGAACCTGTCTTCGGTGCGGCCGTAGGCCCAGTACCCGGAGATCGACACCTGCGAGCGCTCGAGCTCCCGGTGGGAGAAGAGGACGTCGCGCAGTGCCTTGACCGCCTCACGCTCGCCGTGGGCAAAGGCGCAGACCCGGCCCTCGCGCCAGGGGAGCGTGGCCGCGGCGTCGGCGAGGATCGTCGTCGTGCCGGCCGGCGCGGTGCCGCGGTGCAGCCAGCGCACCTCGACGCCCGCGGGGGCGCGCAGGGGCAGCTCGTCCTGCGGCCCGCCGACCTCGATGAGCGCGCTGCCCACCGCCTCCGCGGGCAGCGCCTCGAGGGACGCGGCGATCGCGGGGAGGGAGGACTCGTCGCCCAGGAACAGGTGCCAGTCCGCCGTCGGGTCGGGGTTGAAGGCACCCCCGGGCCCGGAGAGGACCACGCGCTCGCCCGGCTGGACGCGCTCGGCCCACGGTCCGGCGAGACCCTCCGCACCGTGGACGACGAAGTCGATCGCCAGCCACTGCTCCGCGGCGTTGACCTCGCGCACGGTGTACGTCCGGGTGACCGGCAGGTCCTCCGGCGCCAGGTGCTCGCGCAGGGCGGCGACGTCGTAGGGCGGCTCGAGGTCGAGCTCGGGCTTGACGAAGAAGATCTTGACGTAGCTGTCGGCGAACTCGCTGGCCTCGAAGGAGGAGAAGTTCGGCCCGCCGAGGTAGAGCCGGACCATGTGGGGCGTCAACTGTTCACGGCGGATCACCTCGAGCACGGTCTGGGGCTTCCGGCGGCGGACAGGACGGTCGGTCACGGGTCTCCTCTGAGGCGTCAGTGCGGCTCATTCACTGTACGCGACGTCCCTGCGGCGCCCCGGGGGGCGGACTCAGCCGGACGCCGCGAGCGCGACCACGGGGTCGCTCGTGGGCTGGGTCGACCCGCCCGCCGGCTCGACGGTCATCGCGATCGTCGCCCCGTCCGGGAGGTCGGCGAGCTCGGCACTGGCCTGACCCGAGGCCACGGTGAGCAGCCCGGCGGAGCGTGCCCCGCCGTCGTCGACGACCCAGAGCTGGTAGACCTCCTCGCTCGTGAGCGGGGGCAGGTCGCTGGCGGAGAACACGGAGGTGTCGGAGCCGACGACGGCGACGGCCCGTCCGCCCCCGGCGACGTCCGCGGCGAGGAGCTGGGCACCCGGCTCGGCGAGCGCCTCGGCCACGGTCGTCAGCTGCTCCTCGGCCTGCGTGGCGCGCTCGTACTGCTGGACCGCGATGACACCGGGTACCGCTGCGGCCGCGAGCACGACGGCCGCGACGAGCCACCGGTCGCGGCGTCGCGCACGGACGCGCGCGAGGTCGACGACGACGCCGTCGTCCTCGGCGTCGGTCCCGGTGCCGTCCTGAGGGGTGCGGGCGACGCGGTCGAGGACGTCGGCCCGGAGGGCGGCGGGTGGGGTCTCGCTCGCGCCTGTGGCAAGGAGGGCGGCGACCTCCCGGAGCGCGCGCGCCTCCTCGGCGAGCGCCGGGTCCGCGGCTACGGCACGGTCGACGGCGGCGGCCTCCTCGGGGGTCACCGCGTCCAGCGCCCAGGCGGGCAGCAGCTCCCGCAGCTCGTCCTCACGCATGGTCGTCCACCCCCAGGCAGAGGCGGAGCCGGGTGAGGCCGTCGCGGATCCGCGACTTCACGGTGGGGAGCGCGACGCTGAGGTCCTCGGCCACCTCGCGGTACGTGCGTCCCCGGTAGAAGGCGCGGACGACGGCGTCACGCTGGAGATCGCTGAGGCTCTCGAGGCACTCGCGCACTCTCGTCTTCTCCACGTCGCGCTCCACGCTCTCCTGGACGTCGTCGAAGGGGGGTGAGTACTCGCGCTGGGCGGCAAGGTCGTCGCGGGTGCGCTGGGCCTGCACCGCCCGCACGCGGTCGACGGCGCGGCGGTGGCCGATGGTCGTCACCCAGGCCCGGGCACTGCCGCGCGCCGGGTCGAAGCGGGTGGCGGTGCGCCACACCTCGACCATGACCTCCTGGGTGACCTCGGCCGCGAGGTCCGGGTCGCGCAGGACGCGCCGGGCGGTGCCGTAGACGGCCGGGGCGGTCGCGTCGTACACGAGGGTGAAGGCCTCCCTGTCCCCGTCCGCGACCCGCGCCATGAGCGCGGCGAGGTCCGGGGTGCCCGGCGGTGCCGGCGTACCGGCACGTCCGGGACCGAGGCTCATCGGGCAAGTGTGCCCGACGGCGGGCCCGGGCGACGGGCGGGAGGACCGCCCGCCGCCCGGAGGACCGTCAGGAGCCCTGGACGAGCGCGGCGTTGAGCGAGTCGATGGCGCCGGCGAGGGTCTGGACGTGCATCGCCAGGCCCTCGGCAACGGCGTCGGCGGGCAGCTCACCGGCGGAGATCTCCTCGAAGAAGGCACCGGCCTCCCCGCGGTAGGCGTCGAGCTCGGTCAGCGCCATGTCGGCGCCCTCCGTGTCCCCCGTGGAGATGGCGACGGCGTAGTCGACGAAGTAGCCGATGTGCTCGCGCCACAGGCCGACGAACGCCTCGCCCTGCTCGGGGCCGGCGAGCGAGCCGACGGCGTCGGCGAGCGCGACGGTGTTGGCGTCGAGCACCTCGGCGGCAGCCATGAAGGCCTCCGAGTCGGTCCCGCCCTCGGCGGTGTAGGCGGTGAAGACCGTGACACCGGCGAGGTACACGTGCTCCTGGAGCAGCGCTGTCATGTCCGCGCGCAGGGTCGAGGCCTCGTCCGCGGGGTCGCCGGACATGTCGGTCGCCGTGGCCAGGCCGGCGGAGATGACGGCCGCACCCTCGCCGACGTGACCGGCGGCCTCGCGCAGCGAGGCATAGGCCTCGGGGCTGCCCGCCGCGAGGTCGTCGATGGCGGCGCTGAGCGTCGACACGTGCATCTCGAGCGAGGCGGCGATGTCCGCGGCGGGGAGCTCGCCTCCGCTCACCTCCTCGAAGAAGGCGCCGGCGTCCTGCGTGTAGGCCTGCAGGTCCTCGAGGGCTGCCTCCTTGCCGGCGTCGTCACCCGCCGCGGCGGCGGCCGCGTAGTCGACGAAGTATCCGACGTGCTCACGCCACAGGGCGAGGAAGGCATCGCGCTGCTCGTCACCGGCGAGGGAGCCGACGGCGTCGGCGAGCGCGACGGAGTTGACGTCGAGAGTCGCCGCGGCGGCCTCGAACTCCGGGGAGTCGAGCCCGGTCGTGTAGCCCGTCGCCACGGCGATCCCGGCGAGGTAGACGTGCTCCTGCAGCAGGGAGGTCATCGTGGCCCGCAGCGCGGCGGCGTCGGAGTCCACCTCCCCCGGGATGTCGAGCGCGGCGGCGAAGCCGGCCGCCAGCGTCGCGGCGGTCTCGGGCATGTGCTGGGCGGCCGTGCGGGCGTCGGCGAAGGGGGCGCCGGTGCCCATGGGCATGACGGCGCTCATGTCGCCGCCCTCCATGGCGTCGGTCTCCTCCGGCGCCATCGTGGTCGTCTCCTGCTGGGTGGGCGTGCTCCCGGTGTCCTCGGTGTCGGCGCCGCAGGCAGCAAGGCTCAGGGTCAGCGCGAGTGCGGCCGCAACGGCGGCCGAGGTTCGGGTCGGGCGGAGCGTGCTCATGTCATTCCTCCAGGGTGGTCCTGCGCTGTCACCTGGGGTTCGGAGCACACGGGCGCCCGGATGGGTCGGACATTCGCGGGGCTACCGCGTGGCCTCCTCGAGCAGCTCGAGGACGTGGCGGTAGGGGCGGCCTGTCGCGGCGCTCATGCCCATCTCGCAGGTCCGGTTGCACGAGGCGTAGGCGTCGAAGCGGCCCTCCTCGCGCTCGACGGCGGCCAGCTCGGCCGCCTCCCGCTCGGTCGCTCCGGCGGGCAGCTCCGGGTGGAGCATCCCGCGGTCCCCCGCCGTACCGCAGCAGCCCCACTCGACCGGGACCGTCACCTCGCGGGCCACGGCAGCGGCGACGGCGGTGAGGTCCTCCACCGCGCCGAGGTGGACGGAGGAGCAGGTGGGGTGGACGGCCAGCCGGTCGAGCAGGCCGGCCTCGGGGACCTCGAGCCGCGCGAGCAGGTGCTCGCGGGTGAAGCTGACGGCGTCGACCACGCGGACCTGCGCCCACCGCTCGGCCGCGACGCCGGTGAGCCGCGCACCGATCGACGCCAGGCCGTGGGTGCAGCTCGTCGCGTCGCACACGAGGGGCAGACGGCCACCGTCGGTCAGCGACCACACGGACTCCGCGACCCTGCGCGCCATCACGGCGGCGCCGTCGACCAGGCCCTTGGACTCCCAGACGGTGCCGCAGCACAGGCCGTCGATGCCCTCGGGGACGGCCAGGCGCACGCCGGCCCGCTCGCACAGCGCCGCGAACGCGGCCGAGACGCCCGGCCCGCCGCCCTCGGCCGCGAAGAGCGAGCCGATGCAGGCGGGAAAGAAGACGGCGTCGTGTCGGGCCGGTAACAACTCAGCGCTCGGCGAGGGGGTGGGGCTGGGCGAGGGGGTGGGGTTGGGCGCAACGGTGGCGGCGTCGGGCGCCGGTAACAACTCAGCGCTCGGCGAGGGGGTGGGGGCGCCGGGCGGGACGGGAAGGGTGCTGCGGGGGCGGCCGGGGGCGGGGAGGTGCTCGTCGACCTGCGGGAGGAGGTCGCGCCCGCCCTGGCCGACGACGGCGCGGGCGGCGCGCGTCGTCGTCTCCAGGACCGGCCCGGGCACGTGGTCGGCGACGGCGAGCGCCCCGCGGAGCACCGCCGTCGCCGGCTCCCACGCCTGCGCGAGCCGGCGCCCGACCGCCTGGGCGACCGGCCCGTTGGCCGCGGCCCGCCGCTGCTTCATCACGGCGCCGGTGTCGATGTCGACGGGGCAGGCCACCCGGCACAGCGAGTCCGCGGCGCAGGTCTGGACCGCGGCGTAGTCGTAGTCGCGCTCGAGCTCGGCGCGCCGCTCCGGGCCCGAGTCGGCGGCCTCGCGGAGCAGGGCGATGCGCTGGCGCGGCGTCGTCGTCGTGTGCCGCGACGGGCAGGCGGGCTCGCAGAAGCCGCACTCGACGCAGCGGTCGAGCTCGGGGTGGACCTGCGGGTACTGCTTGAGGTCACGCAGGTGGATCGTCGGGTCCTCGCTGATGACGACGCCGGGGGCGAGGATCCCCCGCGGGTCGCACAGCCGCTTGATCTCGCGCATCACCTCGTACAGCTCGTCCCCGTACTGGCGGCGCACGAAGGGCGCCATCATCCGGCCGGTGCCGTGCTCGGCCTTGAGCGAGCCCCCGGCGTCGAGCACGAGCCCGGCGAGCTCCTCGCTGAACGCCGCGTAGGCGTCCCGGGCGCGGGGGTCCCCGAGGTCGGGGCTGATCATGAAGTGGAGGTTGGCGTCCTTGGCGTGCCCGAAGGTCACCGCGTCGGCGTAGCCGTACCGGGCGAGCAGCCCCTCCAGCGAGCGCACGGTCCCCGACAGCGCCGGCCCGGGCACGACGACGTCCTCGAGCATCGCCGTCGTCCCGGTGGGACGCGCCCCGGCGACGGCGGCGTACAGGCCCTTGCGCACCTGCCACATCGCCGCCCGCGAGCGCGGGTCGGTGCTCAGCGGCGTGGCGACGACCGGTGCGGTGCCCGCCAGGAGCGGCTCGGCGTCGGCGACCAGCCCGGCCAGGCCCTGAGGGCTGGCGTGCTGGAGCTCGACGAGCAACGCGGTGTGCCCGTCCACCACCAGCTCGCGCAGCACCGGGTCGGCACGCGGGTCGCGCTGGGCCACGCGCAGGGCCGCGGCGTCCATGAGCTCGACGGCCACCGCACCCGTCGCGGCGACGGCGGGCAGCGCGGCGGTGGCCGAGCCGATCGAGTCGAGGACGAGGAGCGCCGTGGCGGCGTGCGGGAGCAGCGGGACGGTGCGCAGGGTGACCTCGGCGAGGTAGCCGAGAGTGCCCTCCGAGCCGACGACGAGGTGGGCGAGGATCTCGACGGCGGAGTCGTGGTCGAGCAGCGCGTTGACCCCGTAGCCCATCGTGTTCTTCATCGAGAACTGGTGCTCGATGGCGCGGCGCAAGTCGGGCCGGGAGCGGACGTGGTCCCGCAGGCGCAGCAGGCCCGCGTGGAGCTCGGGCTCGCGGGCGGCGAGGAGGGCGTCGGCGTGCGAGGCCGCGGTGTCGACGACCGTGCCGCTGGGCAGCGCGAGGACCATCGAGTCGAGGGTGCGGTAGGCGGTGGCCGCCGTCCCGGACGTCATGCCGGAGGAGTTGTTGGCGACGACGCCGCCGATCGTGCACGCGATCTCGCTCG
The DNA here is from genome assembly GCF_965111665.1 of Georgenia sp. Marseille-Q6866. NCBI lineage: Bacteria > Bacillati > Actinomycetota > Actinomycetes > Allobogoriellales > Allobogoriellaceae > Georgenia > Georgenia sp. Marseille-Q6866. The sequence goes on from NZ_CBCOOR010000005.1 coordinate 157,968, forward strand.
CGGGGTCCGGGCCGAGGCGGCGGCCGTACCGGGCGAGGGACGCGTTGACCCGGCGCAGGACCGCGCCGGGGCGGCAGCGCACGCGGGCGCCGTCGTCGAGCACCTCGACGTCCTGCTGGTGGCGGCGTACGTCGACGAGGACGCCGTCGGTCACCGCCTGGCCGGACAGGCTGGTGCCGCCGGCGCGGAAGGTGAGCGGCACGGGGACCGGGGAACGGCCGGCCGCGGCCATGACCGCCGCGACCTGCTCGACCGAGGTCGCGGTGACGACCGCGCGTGGGCGCAGCAGGTAGTGGGAGGCATCGTGGGCGAGGCGGGCGCGGTCCGTCTCCCGCGTGCTCAGCCCGCCGGGACGGGCCGCCGCGGCGACGGCGGTGAGGTCGGGCGGCTCCGCCCGCGGGCCGCGGGCGGGCCCGGCACCCACGTCGAGGTGCCGGGCCCGCCCCCGCCCGTCAGAGGGAGTCACGCAGCGCCACCGCGCGCTCCCGCAGCTCGGCTGCCGCCTCCTCGCTCACCGTGTCCGGACGCTGGGGTGCGTCCAGGTGCTGGAGGAACCGGTCGAGCGCGTGGCCCGCCTGCCGGGTGCGGCCGGCGTCGAGGTGCCGCTCGGCCTGGTCGAGCGCCGTCGTCAGCTGACGGACGATCGGGCCCGCCACGGTGCCGTTGGCGACGTAGCCCTCGAGGGCGGCCTGCAGCCCGGTGAGGGTCGCGTCCTCGTAGAGGCGGTAGTCGTCGGCGACGTCGTCGAAGGCGGCCAGCTCGTCCTGCCAGCCGGCGATGATCTCGTCGGGGTCGACCCCCGCCTCGAGCTGGAGGCGCACGTCCTTGTCACCGGTGAGGCGGTCGATCCAGCACGTGTCGGCCTCGGTCTCGCACCGCTGGTTGGGGTAGATGGTGCCCTCGCGCCAGTCCACGCCCTCGGTGTCGTAGAAGGCCTGGAGCACGTGGAGGCCGGTGCGGACCGGCACGTAGGCGGCGGGGTCGGTGATGTGGAGCTGGACGCCGCCGGAGAGCCGACCGGCCTGCTTGCTCGTCGTCGGGTTGGCGAACATCGGGCGGAAGTGCACGCCCTCGAGCCCGCGGGAGTTGAGGTCCTCCGCCAGCTCGTAGGCCCCGAGCTCGTCGATCTCGCCGTGGCCGATCCACAGGAAGGGCGTCGTCGTGCCGCGGCCCTCGGAGGCGTCCAGCGACTCGATGAGGCCGGTGCCCGCGTAGGCCCACGCCGTCTCGAGCGTCGGGATGTTCGGCGAGGGCAGCACCCACTCCAGCCCGTAGCCGGTGACGAAGTCGTCGGGGTCGTAGCCCGTCATCTCCACGACGTGGAAGTCCTCCACCGGGTGGGGCAGGAACTCGCCGTTGAACAGGGAGGCGAGCTCGCCGACCGTGAGGCCGTGCTGCATGGGGATCTCGCGCAGGCCGACGAAGGAGGACAGCGCCGGGTCGAGGACCGGACCGTCCATCCGGTCACCGAGCGGGTTCGGGCGGTCGAGGACGATGAAGTCCTTGTCGAACTCCCCTGCCGCGTCCATCGCGTAGTACATCGTCCAGATGTAGGTGTAGAAGCGGGCGCCGATGTCCTGGATGTCGAAGAGGAGGACGTCGACGTCCTCGAGCATCTCCGCCGTCGGGCGCTGCGTGGCGCCGTAGAGGGACCACACGGTGAGCCCGGTGCGCGGGTCGACGTAGCTCTCGACGCTCGCGCCGGCGGGCGCCCCGCCGAGGATGCCGTGCTCGGGCGCGTAGAGCGCGGTGAGCTCGTAGTTGCCCTCGTCCTCCCCGGCGATGAGAAGGTCCATCGAGTGGGTGAGCTCGGAGTCCACACCGGTGGGGTTGGTGATGAGGCCGACCCGCTTGCCGTCGAGGAGCGCGAGCTGGTCCGGGTCCGACAGCAGCCGCTCGACGCCGAGCTCGACGGTCGGGCCGGTCGGGCCCGGCTGGTCGGACGGCTGGGCCTGCGTGGCCGGCGGCGCGGCCGCGGGCTGAGGTGCCGATGTCGCGGCACCGATCGAGCCGCCCACGAGGGCGACGGCGGCTGCGGCGCCCAGCACCGGGCTCCACTGCCTGAGACGTCGTACGAGCATCACGTGTCCTTTCACGGTGGGTGGCGGGGCGACCGCTCCCTGCTCACGACGCCCCCTCGCCTCGCTGGCGGCGGGTCCCCCCACCCGCCTGGAGCCACTGTGGCCCAGCACACCTACCGGCGTCAAGAACTGTCAAGCCATGCCGTATGGGCGTCAGCAACTTCCACGAGGCGGCGACGGCGGCAGAGTCGGCACAGTCATGAGTGCTTCCGCTTCGCGTATCGGACTGGTCATGCAACGCCCTGCGGGACGGTAGCCTGGGCACGGACGATGCACTGGGAGGGCCTCATGGACCGCCGCGCGCGAGCCCGCGCAGGTGCCGCACTCGCGATTGCCGCGGTGGTGGCGGCGTGCGGCGAGCCCGCGGGCGACGACGCGGGCACCGACGCCACGGCCGGCCTGTCGACGGTGACCTTCCGCCTGTGGGACGACGCCGCGGCGGCCGCCTACCGCGAGTCCTTCGACGCGTTCAACGCCGTCCACCGCGACATCCACGTCGAGGTCGAGGTCGTGCCCGAGGCCGGCTACGCCGACCGCACCGCCTCCGACCTCGCCGACGGCACCATGGCGGACGTCTTCTGGACGACGAGCGACGCCGTCCCCGCCCTCGCCCACACCGGTGAGGTCGTCGAGCTGCGCGAGACGCTCGGGGAGGACGTCGGCGACTGGGAGCCGACCGTCACCGGGCTCTACACCCTCGACGACGGGCTGTGGGCCGTCCCCCAGCTGTGGGACTCCACCGTGCTCTTCTACAACACCGACCTCGTCGAGGAGGCCGGTGTCGACCCGGCCACCCTCACCTGGCACCCCGACGCCGTGCGGGAGAAGGCACCCGCCGGTGGCGCCTCCGCGCCCGCCCGCGGGGACACGCTGCGCGAGGCGGTCCGCACCCTCACCCGGGACGAGGAGGGCCGGGCGGCCACCGACAAGGACTTCAGCAGGGACAGCGTCGCCCAGTACGGGTTCACCACCGACCTCACCGCCCCCGCCGTGTGGCTGCCCTACCTCGCCCAGCTGGGCGGGGTCCCCGAGACCGGTGACGACCTGTCCTTCACCAGCCCGGAGGCCCGCGACACCTTCGGCTACCTCGCCGAGCTGCCCGCCGTCCCGCCCGCCCCCACCCCGGACCGTGAGCTCTTCACGGACGGGGACCTCGCCCTCTTCCAGGCGAGCTCCGCCGAGATGCGCCACCTCGCGGGGGCCACCGGGGTCCGCTGGGGCGTGGCCCCAGTGCCGAGCGGTCCGGACGGGCGGGTGTCCGTCGTCGACGGCGTGGGTGCGGCGGCCAACGCCGCCACCGAGAACCCGGAGGCGACCGCGGAGCTGCTGCGCTGGCTCTCCTCGACCGACGGCCAGTCCGCACTGGCCAGCCACGGCGTCGGGGTCCCGGCCGCCGCGGGCGCGCAGGACCTGTACCTCAGCTCCTGGTCCGACCGCGGCGTGGACGCCACCGCCGTCGTCGCCCCCGAGGCCGTCGTCACCGCCGCGAGCGGCCCTCGCGCGCGGGAGGTCCTCGAGTCGGTCCGCCCCGTCCTCGGGGAGATGTTCCGCGGTGACCGGCCACTGACCGAGGCCCTCTCGGCAGCTCAGGCCACCGCTCAGCAGACGCTCGGGTCCTGAGCGCGATATTCGCGTGACAGCGCTCTGGCGCCCTTCCTACCCTGGTGACCACACGGGAAAGGAGGTGGTCCGAGACATGATCTCTACTTGGACGCGTGAGGTGGCTGCCCGCTAGCAGTCCACGGACGGACCTGCCGGTCCCCCGCCGACGGCGGCGAGATCCCGGCAGTCACCGGCACCCGCGGGAGCCGTGGCTCGTCCACCACGGCACCCTGGCCAGGCCAGGAGCCCGCGGGTGCTCCCCTGCCCAGGCCTGGCAGGCTGTGCACATGGACCTTCGCATCTTCACCGAGCCCCAGCAGGGCGCCTCCTACGCCGACCAGCTCGCCATGGCGCAGCGCGCCGAGCAGCTCGGCTTCTCCGCCTTCTTCCGCTCCGACCACTACCTGCGCATGGGCGAGGGCAGCCCGCTGCCCGGGCCGACGGACGCGTGGACCACCCTCGCCGGCCTCGCCCGGGAGACCTCGACCATCCGCCTTGGCACGCTCGTCACCTCCGCGACCTTCCGCCTCCCCGGCGTGCTCGCCATCCAGGTCGCCCAGGTGGACGAGATGTCCGGGGGCCGGGTCGAGCTGGGCCTGGGCACCGGCTGGTTCGCCGAGGAGCACCAGGCCTACGGGATCCCCTTCCCGGAGAAGCGCTTCGGCCTGCTCACCGAGCAGCTCGAGGTCATCACCGGCCTCTGGTCCACCCCGGTCGGCGAGACCTTCAACCACGACGGCGAGCACTACACCCTCGTCGACTCCCCCGCGCTGCCCAAGCCGGTGCAGGAGCGGGTGCCCGTCGTCGTCGGCGGCAACGGGCCGCGCCGCACCCCGGCCCTGGCCGCGCGCTTCGGCACCGAGTACAACCAGTCCTTCCCGGAGAAGAGCGCGATCGCCGCCCAGCGCGACCGCGTCCGCGCCGCCTGCGAGGCCGTGGACCGCGACCCGGACGAGCTCGTCTACTCCGTCGCGCTCGTCGCCTGCGTCGGCAGCGACGAGCAGGAGGTCGCCCGCCGCGCCGCGACCATCGGCCGTGAGCCGGAGGAGCTGCGCCGCAACGGCCTGGCCGGGACGCCGCAGGAGGTCGTCGACGGGATCGCCGCCCTCGCCGAGCAGGGCATCACCCGCGTCTACCTCCAGTGCCTGGACATGACCGACCTCGAGCACCTCGACCTCATCGCCTCCGAGGTCATGACCCACATGGGCGCCGGGGCATGAGCGACGACGGCGCGCTCCGCCCGCCGCTGCGGGTGGGCCTCCACCTGGGCTACTGGTCCGCCGGCCCCCCGGCCGGGGCGGAGCGCGCCGTCGACCTCGCCGAGGCCGCCGGCCTCGACTCCGTGTGGACCGCCGAGGCCTACGGTTCTGACGCGCTGACCCCGCTGGCGTGGTGGGGCGCGCGCACGGCCCGCTTGCGGCTGGGCACCGGCATCGCGCAGCTCTCCGCGCGCACCCCGACGGCGACGGCGATGGCCGCCCTCACCCTCGACCACCTGTCCGGGGGCCGCTTCGTCCTCGGGCTGGGCGCCTCCGGGCCGCAGGTCGTCGAGGGCTGGTACGGGCAGCCCTACCCGCGGCCGCTCGAGCGGACCCGCGAGTACGTCGACGTCGTGCGGCAGGTGCTGCGTCGCCAGGCCCCGGTCGAGGTCGACGGCCGCCACTACCGCCTCCCGCTCGACGGGGAGGGCACCACGGGCGAGGGCAAGGCGCTGCGCCCCACCCTCCACCCGCTGCGGGCGGACCTGCCCATCCACCTCGCGGCGCAGGGGCCGCGGAACGTCGCCCTCGCCGCCGAGATCGCCGACGGGTGGCTGCCCGCTTTCCACTCCCCCCGCCTGGACGGCTGGGCTCGCGAGCAGCTCGCCGCGGGCTTCGCGCGCCGGTCTGCCGACCTGCCGCCCGCGGACCGCTTCGAGGTCAACGTCAGCCTGCCGGTGGCCGCCGGGAGCGACGTCGAGGCGGCCGCGGACCTGCTCCGCCCGCACATCGCGCTCTACGTCGGCGGCATGGGCTCGCAGCGCTCGAACTTCCACCGGGAGGCCGTCGAGCGGCTCGGCCACGAGGCCGCGTGCGCCGAGGTGGCCCGCCTGTGGGCCGCCGGTGACCGCGAGGGGGCCGCACGGGCCGTGCCCACCGAGCTCGTCCTCGACGTCGCGCTGGCCGGCCGGCCCGAGCAGCTGCGCGAGCAGCTCGCCGCCTGGCACGGCACGGTCGCCACGGGCGTCCTCCTCCAGCTGCCGCCCGCCGCCGTCCCGGCCGTCGTCGAGGCCCTGGCGGCCTGATCCACCCCACGGGCCCGGTGGCGGGCGGTACGGTGCCGACGTGACGGAGATCGAGATCGTCGAACGTCCGCCCTCGCTCGTCGTCGGCCTGCCCGTCCTCGCGAGGTTCCAGGACCTCGGCACTCTCGTCCCGGCGGCGTGGCGGTCGCTGGCCGGCACCCTCGCGGGCCGGCACCCCGGCACCCTCGCCGAGCTCAGCGTCGACCTCGGCGACGGGCGCTACCACGAGACGGTCGGCGTGCTCCTCGAGCTCGGTGACGCGAAAAACGTCCCGTACCCCGGCGCCGTCGGCTCGCTCGTGCCGGGTGGTCGCTGGGCGCAGGTGCCGCACGACGGTCCCGCGAGCACCATCGCCGACACCTTCGGCCGCCTCCTGGCGTGGGTCGAGGAGCAGGGCGAGCACGCGGGACCGCACAAGCTCGACGCCGGCTACCGGCTCGACGGCGCGCCCGAGCGGCACCTCCTCGCCGTCGGTCTCCAGGCGGCACCGCCGGCCTGACCGGGTTATGCTCGTCGTGAGTCGAAGTGCTACGCTCGCGCCGACACCCGCCCCTCCCTGGGAAGGCACGCCATGGTCCGGCCCGCCGCCGACACCTCCGTCCAGCAGTCGCTCACCCGCGCCGAGCGGCTCGACCGGCTCCCGTTCACCAGCGCCCACCGCAAGCTTCTCGGCGGCTCCGGCGTCGGCTGGGCCCTGGACGCCATGGACGTCGGACTCATCTCCTTCGTCATCGCCGCCCTCGGACAGGAGTGGGGGCTGACCGACGGCCAGAAGTCCTGGATCCTCTCCGTCGGCTTCGTCGGCATGGCGATCGGCGCGAGTGTCGGCGGCCTCCTCGCCGACCGGATCGGACGCCGGCAGGTCTTCGCGCTCACCCTGCTCATCTACGGGCTGGCCACCGGGGCGTCGGCCCTCGTCACCGGCGTCGGCGCCCTCATCGTGCTGCGCTTCCTCGTCGGCCTGGGCCTGGGCGCCGAGCTGCCCGTCGCCTCGACTCTCGTCAGCGAGTACGCCCCGAAGCGGATACGGGGGCGCGTCGTCGTCGTCCTCGAGGCGTTCTGGGCGGTCGGCTGGATCGCGGCGGCCCTCATCGGCTACTTCGTCGTCCCCGGCGAGAACGGCTGGCGGTGGGCCTTCGTCATCGGGATGGTCCCCGCCGTGTACGCGATCTACGTCCGCATGCGGCTGCCCGAGTCGGTGCGCTTCCTCGAGCGCAAGGGCCGCGTCGCGGAGGCGGAGGCCGCCGTGCGCGTCTACGAGGACGCCGCCGGTCAGGCGCCGGTCCCCTCCCCCGCCGTCGCCGAGGAGACCGCGGCCCCGCACTGGCGCGAGCTGTGGTCCGCGCGCTTCCGCCGCCGCACCGCGGCGCTGTGGGTCGTGTGGTTCGGGGTCAACTTCGCCTACTACGGCGCCTTCAGCTGGCTGCCGTCGCTGCTCGTGGACCAGGGCTTCTCGCTCGTGCGCTCCTTCGAGTACACGCTCATCATCACCCTGGCCCAGCTGCCCGGCTACGCGCTGGCCGCCTGGCTCATCGAGAAGTGGGGGCGCCGCTCGACCCTCGCCACCTTCCTCGCCGCCTCGGCCGTCGCCGCCGTCCTCTTCGGGCAGGCGACCACCGTGCCGGCGATCATCGCCGCGGGCATGGCGCTGTCGGCCTTCAACCTCGGCGCGTGGGGCGCCCTGTACGCGGTGAGCCCGGAGATCTACCCGACGGCGCTGCGCGGCACCGGGTCCGGCAGTGCGGCCGCCTTCGGCCGGCTCGCCTCGATCGCCGCGCCGCTGACCGTCCCCCTGCTCCTCGCGGCGGGCGGCTCCGGCCTCACCTTCGCCACCTTCGGCGTCGCGTTCGTCGTCGCGATGATCGGGGCGCTGTTCCTGCCCGAGCTCCGCGGCGCGGCACTCGAGGAGGAGTAGCTCAGACGGTGCCGAGCTGGGCCTGCGCGGCCTCCCGGTGCTCGGGCCGGCCGGTGGTCAGCGCGTAGACCCCGTACCCGACCGGGCCTGCCGCCATGAGGGCGGCGCACCGGTCGGCGAGGCGCGGCCCCCAGTCGCGCCCACCCGCGGCCGCGTAGGCGCGCAGCGTCGCGGCGAAGGCCTCCGGCGGGGCGAAGGCGTGCTGGTACATGAAGTCCCGGGCGGGGTCGTCACCCCGCGCGGTGGTCCAGTCGAGGACCCCGGTGATGGCCTCGTCCTGGTCGATGAGGACGTGTGCGGGGTAGAGCTCGCCGTGCGTGAAGACCGTGTCCTCGGGCCACAGCTCGTCGTCCTCCAGCCAGGAGTGCAGCCGTTCGAGGAGCGCCGGGTGGACGTCGAACTCGCCGGCCACCCGCGCGACGTCGGCGCGCCACGACTCGCGCACCTCCTCCGGGCTGCGCACCTCCACGCCGACGTCGCGCGCCTCGGTGAGTGGCACGGCGTGGAGCAGGGCGAGCAGCGACCCGAGCGCGACGGCGTAGCGCTCGGACGCCGGGTCCAGGTGCCAGGTCACCTCGTCCCCCACGAGGGTGAGTCCCGGGCGCCCCGACAGCAGGGGGTAGGCGATGAGGTCGTCGGACATGACGCGCCACTCGGGCACGGCGATGTCACGCAGGTAGCGCGAGGCCAGCGCCAGGGCCGCCTCCTCCTGCCGCAGCGCGCCACGCATGCCCGGGCGCCGCGGGACCCTCAGCACCCAGTCACGGCCGTGGACGTCGGTCGCGTAGGCGACGCGGAAGTCGAGCCCGGCCTCGTTGTAGCTCAGCGATGCCGGGTCGAGCCGGAGGCCGTGCCGGGCTGCTCGCGTCACGAGCTCGCCGTCACCACCCATCCCACCACTGTGACAGCGGCCTCACCGACGCGCACACGGAGCCGCGTCACACGTCGTGACGGCCCAGGGCGACCGCACCGGCGACGAGGGCCAGGACGGCGTACCCCGTCACGACGGCCACGCCCTGCCACGGGCTGAGCAGCTCGTTGGTCCACATGAGCCCCGAGGTCCCGATGAAGGAGACGGCGGCGGGCACGGGCATGAGGCTGACGAGGTCCTGCACCCAGTCGACGGCGACGAACTGCAGCACTCCGGGCACGAGCAGGAGGAGACCGAGGACGGCGGTGATGGTCCCGGCGGTGTGCCGCACGACGGCGGCCAGCCCGAGCGCGATGAGCGCCACGGCGACGAAGAAGAACGCGACGCCACCGAAGGCCTGCCAGGTGTGCGCCTGGTCCAGGCGCGGGACGAGGCCGTGCCCGGACAGGGCCGGCGACGAGGCGAGGGTCGCCACGACCAGGCTGAGGACGGTGGTGAGCACGGTGAGGCCAACAAGCGCCACCGCCTTCGCCGCGAGCACCGGCAGGCGGGAGGGGACGGCGGCGAAGGTGGAGCGCGCCATCCCCGTGCCGTACTCGCCGGTCATGAGGAGAGCACCGAGGACGGCGAGGGTCACCATGCCGACCTGGAAGCCGACGACGACGAGCTCGGCCCCGTGAGCCTCGCCGCCCGTCTCGACGCCGTACGCCACGAGCTCATCGGCCGTGGGAGCGACGCCGACGGCGAGGAGCGTCATGGTCACGACGGTGACGGCGACTATCCACCACGTCGAGCGCAGGGACAGGAGCTTGACCCACTCGCCGTGGAGCACGCCGAGCAGGCTGAGGTCGTGGGTGGCCGCGGTGCTGCGGGGCCGCGTGGCAGTGGCGGTCATGAGGGCATCTCCGTCGTCGTGGCGCGGTACTCGACCGCGGATCCGGTGAGGTTGAGGTAGGCCTCCTCGAGGCTCGCGCGGTGCAGCCACAGCTCGTGGAGGACGAGCCCGCGGCGCGCGGCGAGCTCCCCGACGGCCTCCGTCGTCGTCCCCCGCACGCGGAGGGTGTCCTGCACGTGGTCCACGCTGTGGCCGTCGACGCGGAGGTGGCCGGCGAGCTCCTCGGCCTGGGGTGAGCGCACCGCGACGACGGCGCCGGTCGCGGCGTCGATGACGTCCTGCACCGGTCCCGCCGCGATGATCCGGCCACGGCCGATGACGAGGAGGTGGTCCGCGGTCATCGCCATCTCGCTCATGAGGTGGGAGGAGATGAGGACCGTGCGGCCCTCCGCCGCGAGCTCGCGCACCAGGGTCCGCACCCAGGTGACGCCCTCGGGGTCCAGGCCGTTGACCGGCTCGTCGAGGATGAGGCTGCGGGGATCACCAAGGAGGGCGACGGCGATCCCCAGGCGCTGGCCCATGCCGAGGGAGAAGCCGCCGACGCGCTTGTGCGCCACCGAGGTGAGGCCGGTCATCTCGACGACCTCGTCGACCCGCGAGGCGGGGATGCGGTGACTGGCCGCGAGGGCGCGCAGGTGGGAGCGCGCGGTGCGTCCGGGGTGCACGGCCTTGGCGTCGAGCAGCACGCCGACTTCCCGCAGGGGGGCGCGGTGGTGGCGGTAGGGGCGCCCGTTGACGGTGACCGAGCCCGAGGTGGGCCGGTCCAGGCCGACGATCATGCGCATCGTCGTCGACTTCCCGGCACCGTTGGGTCCCAGGAACCCGGTGACGCTCCCGCTGGGGATCGTGAAGCTGAGGTCGTCGACGGCGACCTTGTCGCCGTACCGCTTGGTGAGGTTCCGCGCCTCGATCATCATCGTCCTCTCGTCCGCCGGGAGGTCCCCGGCTCTCGACCTCAGTCAAGCCGCGACGACCGGGCCGGCGGATCGGGGACCGACCCCCGCCGCTCCCTGAGTCCCCGACCGCCGGGTCAGGGATCCCCCTTGCTGCCCACCCGGCGTTCACGCTGCGGACACCCGGCGGTCACCCCGCGGCCCTAGCGTCGGGCCGACCCCGGCCGACCGACGAAGGACGCCCATGCCTACCTCCCTGCGCCGCACCGCGGCCGCGACCGTCGCCCTGGCGGCCGTCGCCCTGACCCTCCCGGCGCTCACCGCCGGGGCCGCGATCGTCCCCGACCCCGTGTCCGTCACCGCGGACGACGCCGCCTTCGAGCTCACCGCGATCGGCACCTACGAGTCGGGCGTCTTCGACAAGTCGGCAGCCGAGATCGTCACCTTCCACGCCCCGACCCAGCGGCTCTTCGTCGTCAATGCGGCTGCCGCGACCGTCGACGTCCTCGACCTCACCGACCCGGCCAACCCGGTCCTCCTCCACCGCATCCAGACGCCGGGGACGACCGCCGCGGACGGCAGCACGGTGACCGAGGGGGCGGTCGCCAACTCGGTCGCCGTCCGCGCGGACGGCCTCGGCGTCATCGCCGTCGAGCACCCGACGAAGACCGAGCCGGGCTGGCTCGTCGCCTTCGACGCCGCCGGTGACGGCGCGCTGCTCGGAGCCGTCCGCGTCGGGGCGCTGCCCGACATGGTGACGACGACGGCTGACGGCCGGTACGCCGTCGTCGCGAACGAGGGAGAGCCCGCCGACGACTTCACCCTCGACCCGGAGGGTTCGGTCGCCGTCGTCGCCCTGCCCGCGGCCGTCGCCGCGCCCGCGCAGGACGACGTCCGCACCGCCGACTTTCACGCCTGGGACGACGGCACGCGCGCCCTGCCCGAGGGGGTCCGCGTCTTCGGCCCGGCCCCTCACGGAGAGGACCTGCCCGTCTCACGGAACCTCGAGCCGGAGTACGTCGCGATCGACGCCGACGACCGCACTGCCTACGCGGCGCTCCAGGAGGCCAACGCCGTGGCCGTGGTCGACCTCGAGTCCGCTACCGTCACCGACATCTGGCCCCTCGGCCTCAAGGACCACTCGGTCGAGGGCAACGGCCTGGACGCCTCGGACCGCGACCCGCGTGACGCCCCGACCATCGACATCCGCACCTACCCCGGCCTGCGCGGGATATACATGCCCGACGGGATGGCGTCCTACACGGCCGGTGGGCAGACCTACCTCGTGACGGCGAACGAGGGTGACGCCCGTGAGTGGGGTGACTACGTCGAGTCGGTTCGGGTCAAGGACCTCGGCGACCCGGCCGAGACGCCGGCGCCGGCTGTGTGTGAGGACGCCCCCGTCGCGGACTTCCTCGGCGACGAGCACCTCGGCCGTCTCAACGTCAGCATCGCCGGCGGCCTGGCGGACGACGGGTCCTGCTTCGAGGAGCTCCACGCCTTCGGCGGCCGCTCGCTGTCGATCTGGACGACGGACGGCGAGCAGGTCTTCGACTCCGGTGACGAGCTCGAGAGCATCACGGCGGCGGCCGTGCCGGAGTTCTTCAACTCCAACCACAGCGAGTCGACCTTCGAGGGCCGCAGCGAGGACAAGGGGCCGGAGCCGGAGAATCTCGCGATCGGCGAGGTCGACGGCCGCACCTACTCGTTCGTCGGCCTCGAGCGGGTGGGCGGCGTCGTCGTCCACGACATCACCGACCCTGCTGACGCCTTCTTCGTCACCTACCTCAACAACCGCGACTTCTCCGTGTCGATGGAGGACGTCGTCGAGGCAGACCCCGGCGCGGACGCCGTGCAGGTGGCGCTGTCCCAGGCCGGTGACCTCGGGCCCGAGGGCGTGACCTTCATCCCCGCCGCGGACTCCGGCAACGGACTGCCGCTGGTCGCGGTGGGCAACGAGGTGTCCGGCACGACGACCATCTTCTCCGTCGGCCGGGCGACCCCGGTGACGCCGGCGGCCGTCGAGTTCACCGACGCCGACGGGTGGGAGCACGACACGTACACGGTCCCGGCGGTCGACGGGGTCGAGTACCTCGTCGACGGTGCCGTCGTGACGGCCGGAACCTACCCGGGCAGCGGCACGGTGACCGTCGCGGCGCGGGCCCTGCCCGGCTTCGTCCTCGCCGACGGCTCCTCCGCCGAGTGGGCGTGGAGCTTCTCGGCCGACGGCCTGCCGGACGCCGAGCCGACCGAGACAGCCCCCGGCCCCGAGGCGACCGAGGCAGCCCCGGCGGGCGAGCGGACGACGGACGACGCCACCACCGGCGGGCGCGGGTCGCTGCCGAGCACCGGCGCGTCGGTCGGTGCCGTCGGCGCAGCTACGGGTGCGCTGCTCGCTCTCGGGTCCGCCGCCGTGCTGGCCCGCCGGCGGATGGCTGGTCGCTGACTCCTCCGGCGCGCGGCGACGAACGGCTCAGGTCCGCACCGCGCGCCGGAGCGGTCCGTCCACCCAGCCGGTGACCTCCCGCGGCGAGCGAAGGCGGACCACGACGAGCCCGGGCACCTGCCGCTCGAGGGCCGGCACCCGCGCGCGGAGCTTGGTGCGGGTGTGCACGGCCCAGCGCACGACGTGCTCACGGTCGGTGAGGACCGTCCACAGGGGCGGCTCCACGTTGCCGTTCCACAGCTCCTCCCGACGCAGCCGGCGGCGGAGCGTGCGCCGCGCGAGGCGGGGCAGGGTGACGGTGGTGAAGGGCAGGTCGAGCCAGACGAGGAGGTCGGCACGCTCGGCGAGGAGTGGCCGCGCATCGGCGTACTGCCACTCGGTGGTCCAGGCGTCCTGGGCGACGAGCGCGCGGACGTCGTCGAGGAACTGCGGGCGCGGCACCCAGCCGGGGCCGTGGAAGAGCGCGTCGATCTCCGTGTGCGGCGCGCCGACGACCGAGGCGACCCGCCGCGCGAGCGTCGTCTTGCCGGCGCCCGACACCCCCGCCACCAGCACGCGGCGCGGGCGGCGAGGGAGGGGGTCGTCGTGGCGCAGCACGCGCGGAATGCTACGCGGCGCGCTGCCCGGGCGGGACTACTCCGTGGCTCCGGCCATGAGCTGCCCGAAGTACTCCCCGACCGTCGCGTCGGCCCAGCTCCAGGCGTCCTCCCCGCGGAGCACGACGTCGCTGCCTCCGTCGCAGTAGATGGTCTGCCCCGCGCAGTGGCTGTTCTCCACGGACGTCAGCCAGATGCACAGGTTGGCGATCGACTCGGGGGGCTGGTGGTAGTTCAGCGGCATCGGCACGACGGCGTCGACGAAGGCGGTGGACTCGGGCGACGCGAGCAGCTCCTCGGTCATCGGCGTGGTGACGATGCCCGGGCCGACGGCGTTGAGCGGGATCCCCGCGCCGGCCCACTCCGCGGTGACCGACTGGGTCCGGACCCAGCGGGAGATCGCCCGCTTGGAGGAGGCGTAGATGAGGTTGCCGGTCTGCGGGTCCGCGGACAGCTGCTCGGCGATCTGCCGAGCCGCGGCCTCGTCCCCGTCGAGCAGCGCCTCGACGAGCGGCGGGTAGTTCGGCTGGAGCGAGGACATCGAGCTGACGACGACTGCCCGCGGCGCGGCGGACTGCGCCAGCGTGGGTCGCAGCGCGGTGAGGAACTCGGTGACGCCGTAATAGTTGACCGACACGGTCAGCGCGCTGGGGAGGGAGACACCGGCCGAGGCGATGACGGCGTCGACCGTCCCGCCGGTGGCCTCGAGCACCGCGGTGACCGCCTCCTGGCGCCCGGCGGGCGTGGAGAGGTCGGCGGTGACGTCCGAGCCGCGCAGGTCGACTCCCACGACGGTCGCTCCCGCCTCACGGAGCAGTCGCGCGGCGGCGGCGCCGATGCCTGAGCCGGCGCCGGTGATGACGTAGGTGCGTGCCATGGGATCCTCCGATGTTCGGTGTGGTCCCCACTCTTGCGGACCGGTGGCACCCGAACGACGGTCGAAGGTCCCGCGCACCCCCACAAAGCGCCGAGAGCTGGACTACGCGGGGCGCAGTCCAGCTCTCGGCGTACGGGCTTGGGTCTAGAAGTCCCAGTCCTCGTCCTCGGTGTCCACGGCCTTGCCGATGACGTAGCTGGACCCGGAGCCGGAGAAGAAGTCGTGGTTCTCGTCGGCGTTGGGGCTCAGCGAGGAGAGGATCGCCGGGTTGACGTTGGTCTGGTCCTTGGGGAACAGGCCCTCGTAGCCGAGGTTCATCAGCGCCTTGTTCGCGTTGTAGCGGAGGAAAGCGTTGACGTCGTCGGTGAGGCCGAGGGGGCCGTAGAGGTCCTCGGTGTACTGCTCCTCGTTGTCGTAGAGCTCCAGGAGCAGCTCGAAGGTGTAGTCCTTGAGCTCCTGGCGACGCTCCGGGGAGGCCGTCTCGATGGCCTTCTGGAACTTGTAGCCGATGTAGTACCCGTGCACGGCCTCGTCGCGGATGATGAGGCGGATGAGGTCGGCCGTGTTCGTGAGCTTGGCCCGCGAGGACCAGTACATCGGGGCGTAGAAGCCCGAGTAGAAGAGGAACGACTCCAGCATCACCGAGGCGACCTTGCGCTTCTCGGGGTCGTCACCGCGGTAGTACTCCATGATGATCGCGGCCTTGCGCTGGAGGTGCTCGTTCTCCTCCGACCACGCGAAGGCGCCGTCGATCTCCCGCGTCGAGATGAGCGTGGAGAAGATCGAGGAGTAGCTCTTCGCGTGCACCGACTCCATGAAGGCGATGTTCGTGTACACCGCCTCCTCGTGGGGCGTGACGGCGTCGGGGATGAGGCTGACCGCGCCGACCGTGCCCTGGATGGTGTCGAGCAGCGTGAGCCCGGTGAACACCCGGGTGGTCATCGTCTGCTCGGCCACGCTGAGCGTGTTCCACGACTGGATGTCGTTGGACAGCGGCACCTTCTCGGGCAGCCAGAAGTTCCCGGTCAGGCGGTCCCAGACCTCGACGTCCTTCTCGTCCTGCACACGGTTCCAGTTGATGGCCTGGACCCGGTCGACGAGCTTGAGCTTCTCCACGTGCATCTCTTCCTGTGCGTCTCGTTGCGGGGGGCGGTCAGTGCGGTGCTGCTAGAGCGTGCAGCTGACGCAGCCCTCCACCTCGGTGCCCTCGAGCGCCATCTGCCGCAGGCGGATGTAGTAGAGGGTCTTGATGCCCTTGCGCCAGGCGTAGATCTGCGCCTTGTTGAGGTCGCGGGTGGTGACGGTGTCCTTGAAGAAGAGCGTCAGCGACAGGCCCTGGTCCACGTGCTGCGTGGCCGCGGCGTAGGTGTCGATGATCTTCTCGGGGCCGATCTCGTACGCGTCCTCGTAGTACTCGAGGTTGTCGTTGGTCATGTAGGGCGCCGGGTAGTACACGCGCCCGAGCTTGCCCTCCTTGCGGATCTCGATCTTCGACACGATCGGGTGGATCGAGGAGGTCGAGTTGTTGATGTAGGAGATCGAGCCGGTGGGCGGGACGGCCTGGAGGTTCTGGTTGTACAGGCCGTGCTCCTTCACTGAGGCGGCCAGCGCGCGCCAGTCCTCCTGGGTGGGGATGTGGACGCCGGCGAAGAGCTCACGCACCCGCTCGGTCTTCGGCACCCACTCCTGCTCGGTGTACTTGGTGAAGAACTCACCGCTCGCGTAGGTGGAGCGCTCGAAGCCCGCGAAGGACCGGCCCCGCTCGATCGCCAGCTTGTTCGACGCGCTGATCGCGTGGAAGGCCACCGTGTAGAAGTAGATGTTCGTGAAGTCGATGCCCTCCTCCGAGCCGTAGTACACCCGCTCGCGGGCGAGGTAGCCGTGGAGGTTCATCTGGCCCAGGCCGATGGCGTGGGACTCGTCGTTGCCCTTCTGGATCGAGGGCACCGAGGTGATGTGCGTCTGGTCGGAGACCGCCGTCAGCGCGCGGACCGCCGTGCTGATCGTCTTGCCCAGGTCCGGGGAGTCCATCGCCTTGGCGATGTTGAGCGAGCCGAGGTTGCAGGAGATGTCCTTGCCGACCTCCGCGTAGGAGAGGTCGTCGTTGTACGACGACGGCGTGGACACCTGGAGGATCTCCGAGCACAGGTTCGACATGCTGATCCGGCCGTCGATCGGGTTCGCGGCGTTGACCGTGTCCTCGAACATCACGTACGGGTAGCCGGACTCGAACTGGATCTCGGCGATCGTCTGGAAGAAGTCACGCGCCTTGATCGACGTCTTCTTGATGCGGTCGTCGGCGACCATCTCGTCGTACTTCTCCGTCACGCTGATCTCGGAGAAGGGAACCCCGTAGACCCGCTCGACGTCGTACGGCGAGAACAGGTACATGTCCGCGTTCGTCTTGGCGAGCTCGAAGGTGATGTCGGGGACGACGACGCCGAGCGAGAGGGTCTTGATGCGGATCTTCTCGTCCGCGTTCTCCCGCTTGGTGTCGAGGAACTTCATGATGTCGGGGTGGTGGGCGTTGAGGTACACCGCACCGGCGCCCTGACGGGCCCCGAGCTGGTTGGCGTAGGAGAACGAGTCCTCGAGGAGCTTCATCACGGGGATGACGCCGGAGGACTGGTTCTGGATGCGCTTGATCGGCGCACCCGCCTCACGGAGGTTGGTCAGCGAGAGGGCGACCCCACCGCCACGCTTGGAGAGCTGGAGCGCGGAGTTGATGCCGCGAGCGATCGACTCCATGTTGTCCTCGGTGCGCAGGAGGAAGCAGGAGACGAGCTCACCGCGCGAGGACTTACCGGCGTTGAGGAAGGTCGGCGTGGCCGGCTGGAACCGTCCGGAGATGACCTCCTCGACGATGTCGAGCGCCACCTGCTCGTCCCCGGCCGCGAGCGCGAGGGCCACCATGACGACCCGGTCCTCGAAGCGCTCGAGGTATGTCTTCCCGTCGAAGCTCTTGAGCGTGTACGAGGTGTAGTACTTGAAGGCGCCGAGGAAGGACTCGAAGCGGAAGTCGAGGGAGTCGGCAAACTGCCAGACCCGGTCCAGGAACTCCGGGGAGTACTGCTCGAGCACCTCCTTCTCGTAGTAGCCCTCCTCGACGAGGTAGCGCAGGCGCTCCGCGACGCTCGGGAAGGTGACGGAGCTCGGCTCCACGTGCTGACGGAAGTAGGCGTCGACCGCCTGCCGGTCGGCGTCGAACTGGATGTTCCCGTCGGCGTCGTAGAGGTTGAGCATCGCGTTGAGGGCGTGGTAGTCGAGCTCCGGAGCCGCGCCCTGCGTCATGCCGATATCAGTGACCGTTGCTGCCAAAACTGTCCCAATCCCTCATGGACGCGCGAGACGTCCTCTGCTGTTCCGAGTAGTTCGAACCTGTACAGGTAGGGCACCTGGAGCTTCGCGGAGATGATGTCGCCCGCGAGGCAGTAGGCGGTGCCGAAGTTCGTGTTCCCTGCCGCGATGACCGCGCGGCACAGCCCGCGGTTGTCGACGTCGTTGAGGAACTTGATGACCTGGCGGGGCACTGCCCCGCGCTGGTTGCCGCCCCCGTAGGTCGGCACGATGAGCACGTACTCCTCATCCACGGTGAGGAAGGGCTCCGTCGGCCGCAGTGGGATGCGGTGCGCCTCCAGGCCCAGCCGCTCCACGAAGCGGTGCGTGGTCTGGGAGGCCGACGAGAAGTAGACGAGGTTTCCCATGTCACCCCCTCGGAAGTCGGTTGCGTCGCCGGGCCGGGGCCCGGCTGGTCTCGGCCGGGTCGCCGGGTGAGGGCGACCCGGCCGAAGTCTGTGGGTCAGACCGCGACGGAGGCGGCCTGCGCCGCCAGCGCCTTGATCCTGTCGGGCCGGAAGCCCGACCAGTGGTCGCCGTCGGCGAAGACCACAGGAGCCTGCTGGTAGCCGAGCGCCTTGACGGTCTCGAGCGCCTCGGCGTCGGTGGAGATGTCGACGACCTCGTACTCCAGCCCCTGCTTGTTCAGCGCGCGGTAGGTGGCGTCGCACTGCACACAGGACGGCTTGCTGAAGACGGTGATGCTCATCGGAGGATCTCCCCTCGGTTGCGATTCCCCGCCGGCGGAGGCGGTGGAACGACAGACGTGTAGTTCTCTGGACGACTGGGCACGACACTACACCTAGTGGTCCGGCTTCGGAACAACCCCAAGGTGTTGTGTCGGCGAGTCGCGTTTTCGGCGTGTCATCCACAGCCTGCCGCAGTTTCTGTGCATGACGCTCCTCTGCCTGGGGACGGCCTGTGGAGGCCGTATCGCCGCCTCGTCGGGCCCTGTCGCCACCATCCCACCGAGCACTGACATCCCCGGCGGCGGCCGTGTGTGCACACCCGTCCTCGGCGTGTCGTCCACAGGTGGTGGACAGACCTGAGGACAGCCGTCGAGATTGCCGTCGGTGCCGCGGCGGGTGGTGAAACCCACACGCACCTGCCGGAGACAGGCCCAGAGCCATCGCCCATGATGGGAAGCGTGAGGAAGATGAACGTCGAGAGCTTCAACCTCGACCACCGAGCAGTGAAGGCGCCCTATGTGCGCGTGGCGGACGCCAAGACGCTGCCGGGCGGTGACACGCTCACCAAGTTCGACATCCGCTTCTGCCAGCCGAACGTCGACCACCTCGAGATGCCGGTCGTGCACTCCCTCGAGCACCTCATGGCCGAGCACATGCGCAGCCACACCGACGCCGTCGTCGACATCTCCCCCATGGGCTGCCAGACCGGCTTCTACGCCCTCCTCCTGGAGACCGACCTGCCGGCCTTCCTCCCCCTGCTCGAGGCGACGCTCCGCGACGTCCTCGGTGCCGCGGAGGTGCCCGCCGCCAACGAGGTCCAGTGCGGCTGGGGCGCCAGCCACGACCTCGGCGGCGCTCAGGCGGCCGCCCGCGAGTTCCTCGACCGGCGCGACGAGTGGGAGCAGGTCCAGGCATGAGCGAGCTCTTCGGCGTCCCGGTCGCTCCCGGCGCCCCCCTCACGGCCCCGCTCGCGACCGTCGACGCCGTCGTCGTCGCTGCCATGGACGAGGAGATCGCGCCCTACGAGCAGCGCGCCGACAGCCTGGCCCACCAGCGGCACGTCGGGATGGCACGCTCCG
This sequence comes from Georgenia sp. Marseille-Q6866, assembly GCF_965111665.1. Classification (NCBI taxonomy): domain Bacteria; kingdom Bacillati; phylum Actinomycetota; class Actinomycetes; order Allobogoriellales; family Allobogoriellaceae; genus Georgenia; species Georgenia sp. Marseille-Q6866. The sequence goes on from NZ_CBCOOR010000005.1 coordinate 177,532, forward strand.
TCATCGCGACCATCGGCGGACGCCAGCTCCTCCTCATCCGCTCGGGCATCGGCGGCGTCAACGCCGCGACGGCGACGGCCCTGGCCGTCCACGCCGTGCGCACCCCGCTCGTCGTCTCGACCGGGTCGGCCGGCGGCCTCGCCGACGGCGTGCGCGTGGGTGACGTCGTCGTCGGTGACGAGCACGCCTACGCCGGGGCCGACGCGACCGCCTTCGGCTACGCGCTGGGCCAGATGCCGGGCATGCCCGCCACGTACCCGGCGATCGACACCCTCGTCGACCGTGCGCGCAACCGCCCCGGCGTGCTCGTCGGCGCGATGATCTCCGGCGACTCCTTCGTCGACGGCCGCACCGTCGACGCGCACCGGGCGACGTTCCCGCGAGCGCTCACGGCGGACATGGAGACCACGGCCATCGCGCAGGTCTGCTACTCCTTCGGCATCCCCTACCTCGCGGTGCGGGGCGTGTCCGACCTGTGCGGGCCCACCGCCGGTGACGACTTCCGCCTCGCCGTCGACGACGTCGCCGCCCTTGCCGCCGACGTCGTCCTCGACCTCCTCGACGTCCCCGCCCCCGTCCTCAACGGCTGAGCCGCCACCGCGCCCTGTCACGAGCCGGCCGGTTCCCGGGACAACTCAGCTCTCGCTGGTAGGTGGTGGGGCCGACCGTAGGATCGGAGCGTGCTCACCTCCTGGTCCGCCCTGCTCCCGGTCATCGGCGTCATCGTCGTGCTCGCGGCAGGCGTGGCGGTGGTCGTCGTGCTCCTCGTGCGCCGCAGCACCCGCCCCGTGGAGCGCGGGCCCGTCGCCGCGCCCGGCCAGGCCGAGCGCAACGCGAGCGCCGGCCGTCTCGTCCACGAGCTCGACGACGCCGTCGCCCGGGCCGGCACCTCCCTGCACTTCGCCCGCCTCCAGCTCTCCTCCGCCGCGCCGGAGGAGCTGGCCGCCGCCGTCGAGGAGGCGCGGGCGAGCTCCGCGGCACTGGCCGCGACGCTGGCCGCCACCCGTGACGGTGCGGCGCACGGCCCGGCAGGCACGGAGGTCGCCGGGCGCCTCACCACCGCGCTCGGCCGCGCGGAGACCGCACGCACCCGCCTCGCCGCCGCGGAGACGCGGGTGGTCGAGGAGACCCGGCTGCTGGACCCGCCCACGCGCTGACGCCTCCTCGTGCCCTCGTCACGGCCCCTCGGTACTGTCGCCGCAGGACCCCGACGACGGAAGGACGCCCCCCGTGGCCACGCCGCCCGAGACCTCGCCCACGACAGGACCGGAGCAGCCCGTCGACGACGGGCCACGCCGCTGGTACCAGTCGATCCACCCGCCGGTGTTCTGGCCCTCCCTCGTGCTCATCCTCGCCTTCGTCGTCCTCGCCATCGTCGGCGGCGATGCGGTGGGGGAGGCCATCGGGACGGTGCAGAACGGCATCGTCACCTACTTCGGGTGGTACTACACCGCGCTCATCTCCGCCTTCGTCGTCTTCGCGCTGTGGATGGGGCTGAGCCACTTCGGCGACATCCGCCTGAGCAGGGACGACGAGGGGCCCGAGTTCCGGCTCGGGTCCTGGCTCACCATGCTCTTCGCGGCCGGCATGGGCATCGGTCTCGTGTTCTGGGGAGTGGCCGAGCCGCTCAACCACTTCGCCGGGATCCCGAACCGCGCCTCCCGGATCGTCGCCGGCGACGCCGCGGGGGCGCAGGACTCCCTGGTCATCACCTTCCTCCACTGGGGACTGCACCCCTGGGCGATCTACGTCGTCGTCGGCCTCGCGATCGCCTACGCCGTCCACGTGCGCAACCGGCCGATCTCCATCCGTTGGACCGTGGAGCCTGTGCTCCGCGACCGGGCCAAGGGCTGGCTCGGCGACGTCATCGACGTCATCGCGGTCGTCGGAACCGTCTTCGGCATCGCGACGTCGCTGGGCCTGGGCGTCACGCAGATCGCCGGCGGGCTGGAGTTCCTCGACATCATCTCCACGCCGAGCAACATGGTCCTCGTCCTCATCATCGGGATCGTCACGGGCATCGCGCTCTTCTCCGTCGTCAGCGGCGTGACGAAGGGGATGAAGTGGCTGTCGAACATCAACATGTCGATGGCGGTGGCGCTCATGCTCTTCATCGCCGTCACCGGCCCGACGATGTTCCTGCTCCGCGAGCTCATCCAGGCCTCGGGCGCCTACTTCCAGAACATCATCGCGCTGAGCTTCCGCACCTCCGCCCTCGCGGGCGAGCAGGGCATCGAGTGGCAGAGCTGGTGGACGGCCTTCTACTGGGGCTGGTGGATCTCCTGGGCACCGTTCGTCGGCGTGTTCATCGCCCGGATCTCCAAGGGGCGCACCGTCCGCGAGTTCGTCATGGGCGTCCTCCTCGTGCCGACCGTCTTCAGCTTCGTCTGGTTCACCGTGCTGGGCGGCTCAGGCCTGTACCGGGAGCTCTTCGGCGGCGGCGGGATGGTGCAGACCGACGCCGAGGGCAACGCCGTCGTCGACGAGACGAACACGCTGTTCTTCCTTCTCGACGACCTGCCGGCGGCCGGGCTCGTCATCGGGGTGGCGATCCTCATCGTCGTCCTGTTCTTCGTCACGTCCTCCGACTCCGGCTCCCTCGTCGTCGACATGCTCGCCTCGGGCGGCAACGTCGAGCCGCCGGTGTGGAGCCGGGTGCTGTGGGCGGTGCTCGAGGGCGCGGTGGCGGTGGCCCTCGTGCTGGCCGGCGGCCTGACGGCGCTGCGCGGCGTGGCCATCTCGATCGCCCTGCCGTTCAGCATCGTCATGATCGTCATGTGCTTCGCGCTCGTCCGCCAGTTCCGGGTCGAGCGGCACAAGACACTGCAGGCGGAGCTGCAGCTGCGCCGGGAGCAGTTCACCGCCCACGTGGCCCAGACCCTGCAGGAGGACGGGCTCCTCGAGGACGTGAGCACACCGGAGAGCCGCCCCCCGCGGCGTCGGCGTCGGCGCACCTGACGCCACGCAGCCCCGCGGTGCCCGCGGGCCCCGCCACAGCCGCTATGGTGACCTGGATCACGGCCGGCGGCGGGGCACCCGCAGGCTCCACCGGTCGTCAACGACGAAGATCGGAGCGACGTGAACTCAGTGCTGCTCGCGGCCATCGGCATCGCCATGGTCCTCGCCGGGTACTTCCTCTACTCCAAGTACCTCGGCAGCAAGGTCTACCGGCTCAACGCCAGCTTCCGCACGCCGGCCCACGAGCTCCAGGACGGCGTCGACTTCGTGCCGACGAACAAGTACGTCCTGTGGGGCCACCACTTCACCTCGGTCGCCGGGGCCGCGCCGATCGTCGGGCCGGCGGTGGCCGTCATCTGGGGCTGGCTGCCCGCCTTCCTCTGGGTCACGCTCGGTACCGTCTTCTTCGCCGGCATGCACGACCTCGGCGCGCTGTGGGCCTCGATCCGCAACAAGGGCCAGTCCATCGGCACCCTCTCCGGGCGCTACATCGGTGCGCGCGGCCGCAACCTCTTCCTCGTCGTCATCTTCCTGCTGTTGCTCATGGTCAACGCGGCCTTCGCCGTCGTCATCTCCGGCCTGCTCGTCAGCACCCCGACCTCCGTGATCCCGGTCTGGGGTGCCATCCTCGTCGCCCTCGTCATCGGGCAGGCGATCTACCGGTGGAAGCTCAACCTCGTCGCCGTCTCGGTCATCGGCGTCATCGCTCTCTACGCCCTCATCGTCCTGGGGGACAGCGTCCCCGTCGTCCTTCCCGACACGGTCCTCGGCCTGTCCGCCGAGGCCTTCTGGGTCGTCGTCCTCTTCCTCTACGCCGGCGTCGCCTCCGTCCTGCCCGTGTGGGTGCTGCTCCAGCCCCGTGACTACATCAACGGCCTGCAGCTCTTCGTCGGCCTCGGCATCCTCTACCTCTCGGTCTTCATCGCCTCGCCCGACTTCGTCGCCCCGGCGTTCAACAGCAACGTCCCGGAGGGGACGCCGAGCCTCGTCCCGCTCCTCTTCGTCACGATCGCGTGCGGCGCCATCTCCGGCTTCCACGGGATCGTCTCGTCCGGCACGAGCGCCAAGCAGCTGGACAAGGAGACCGACGCCCGCTTCGTCGGCTACTTCGGCGCCGTCGGCGAGGGTCTGCTCGCCCTCGGCTCGATCATCGCCGCGACCGCCGGCTACCGGACCCTGGCGGACTGGGAGGCGGTCTACTCCGCCTTCAACCAGGGCGGGGTCGCCGCCTTCGTCGAGGGCGGCGGGAACATCATGAACGCCGGGCTCGGGATCCCCGCCTCGCTGAGCGCGACGATCCTCGCGACCATGGCCGTCCTCTTCGCGGCGACGACGATGGACACCGGCATCAGGCTGCAGCGCTTCGTCGTCCAGGAGTCCCTCGAGCTGGCCGGCCTGCGGCTGGGCAAGGGGATCGCCACGGTGATCGTCCTCGTCGTGGGCATGGGGCTGGCCTTCGGCGCGGGCGCGGACGGCTCGGGCGGCATGGTCATCTGGCCGCTCTTCGGGACGACGAACCAGCTGCTCGCCGGTCTCACGCTGTCGATCGTCGCCGTCATCCTGCTGCGCAAGCGCCGCCCCGTCCTGCCCGTCCTCATCCCGCTCGTGTTCGTCATGGCGATGTCGCTGTTCGCGGCGATCGTCCAGGTGAGGACCTTCTACACCAGCGAGAACTGGCTCTTGCTCGTCCTCGACCTCGTCATCATCGTCGCGGCCATCTGGGTGATCCTCGAAGCGACCATCGCGATGACCAAGGCCCGCAAGTCCCCGCCCGAGACCGACGACGAGAGCCTCGCGGTGGAGACCAGCGTCGACGGATGACCGAGCACCCCGCCCGCCCGCCCGCGCGGGCCGCCTCGCGGCGGGCCTGCGCGAGCTCTACGTCGGCCCGTACCGACGCACCTTCGCGCGCGCCCAGCGCGACGAGGACGACCTCTTCATGATGATCGTGCTCGCCGAGGCGCTCGGCGTGCCCAACCCCGCGAGCTACTACACCGTGGAGCTGCTGCCCGTCATGTACGACCGCTTCCACGACTGGCACCGCCGCATGGGCATGGACCGCTCCCCGCTGGACCACCTCTCGTGCTGCTAGAGCTGGCCGCGCGGCGGCAGGTGCTCTTCGTCGGCGGGAAGGGCGGGGTGGGGAAGACGGCCGTCGCCTCCGCCGTCGCCCTCGCGCAGGCCCGGGCGGGACGGCGGGTGCTCGTCGTGTCGACGGACCCAGCCCACAACCTCGGGCACCTGTGGCAGCGGACGGTCGGTGACGCCGTCGTCCCCCTCGCCGACGGGCTCGAGGGGCTGGAGATCGACCCGGCGAGGACCACCGACGAGCACCTCGCCGCCGTCGGGCACACGATGCGCCGCCTCATGCCCGAGCACCTGTCCGGGGAGGTGACCAAGCACCTCGACCTCGCGCGCGACGCCCCGGGGACGCACGAGGCCGCCGTCCTCGAGCGGATCGCCGAGGTCCTCGAGGAGCCGCAGCACGACCTCGTCGTCTTCGACACCGCACCGTCCGGGCACACCGCCCGTCTCATGACGCTGCCCGAGACGATGTCGGCGTGGACCGAGGGGCTGCTGCGGCGGCAGGACCGCTCCGCCCGCTTCGGGGCGGCGATGAGGGCGATGGACGACGACGGCGCAGCCGCGGACATCGTCGGCACCGGTCGCCGGCGGGACCGCCGGGAGGACCGCGACCAGGAGATCCGCCGGATCCTCCTGCGCCGCCGGACCCGCTTCACCGCCCTACGCGACCTCCTGGCCGACGGCGAGCGCACGGCCTTCGTCATCGTGCTCGCCGCCGAACGGCTGCCGGCACTGGAGACCGTCGAGCTCTACGGGAGGCTGCTGCGCTCCGGCGTCGAGGTGGGGGCGCTCGTCGTCAACAAGCGCTCCCCCGCGGACCGTGGGGACTTCCTCGCCCGGCGGCACGCTCAGGAGGAGGTCCACCTGGAGACCGTCCGCACCGCGCTGCCGCACGTCCCGCTCGTCCAGCTGCCCCTGCTCGTGGAGGACGTCGTCGGGGAGCGCGCGCTCGCGCGCTTCGCCGAGGAGATCGCCCGCGCCCGCTGACCTGGCTCAGACGGCGTCGCGGCGGCGGAAGACGACGGCGCCGAGGACGACGACGACGGCGGTGAGGACGAGCAGGTAGACCGCGCTGTGCCCGAAGGCCAGCGCGTGCTCGGTGAGGTCACACATCGTGCCGCCGGCCTCGGTCGTGCACTCCTCGGTGTAGTACGTCGTCCCGTGCCGGACCCAGCCGTCGACGTTGGTGACCGGCATCCAGGGCGCGGTCCGTGGCACGAGTCCCTGGAGCATCTGGCTGGCGATGAAGCCGACGACCACGGCGCCCAGGACGCCGGCGGTGTGGCGCAGCAGGAAACCCAGCGCGGCGCCCACGAGCGCGCCGATGACCGCGAGACCAAGGATCCGCAGCGCCATCCACGCGGTGTCGGTCCACTGGGCGGCGCCCATCCCGGACGCGAGGTCGAAGTGGTCGGCGATCAGCCAGGAGCCGGCGGTGACGACGGCGACGGAGAGGACCGCCACCGGCACCACGCCGATGGCGGCCGCGGCCAGCTTGGAGGCGTACACCCGCAGGCGCCGCGGCTCGAAGCTCAGCCAGGTGCTCATCGCGCCGGTGCTGATCTCCGCCGCCGTGAAGGTCGCGCCGACGAGACCGACCGCGAACAGGAGGAAGGTCGACGCGGCGCTCAGCGAGGAGGGCAGGGTCTCGTGGAGCGGTGAGGCGGTGAAGACGTACCACTCGCGCTCCGGGGCGGTCATGCCCTCGCAGCCCCAGTCGACGTCCTCGCCGAGGCGCTCGGCCTCCGCGGCCTCGTCCTCGAGGCACTGGGCCCTGTCCTCCTCGCCGTGCTCCTCCCAGTACGCCAGCTCCTGCTGGTACATCTCCTCGGCCATGGCGAGGTCCGCGTCGGACATCGGCTGGGAGGAGTCCCACGCCGCCCACAGGACGAGCAGGGACGCCGCGAGCGCACCGAGCATCGTGAGGACGACGAGGCGCCGGGAGAAGAGCCGGCGCAGCTCGACACGCAGCAGCCGCATCATGCGGGGTCACCGCCGTCCGTCGTCGGGCCGGGCGTTCGGCCGTGCCGACCGCCGGAGCCCTCGTCCAGGCCCTGGCCGGCGGTGAGGTCGAGGAAGACGCGCTCGAGGTCGACCCGCTCGGCGGTGAGCTCGCTGACGTACAGGCCCTGCTGCGCGAGCAGCTCCGTCACCCGTGCCGGGTCCTGCACCCCGCGCACCCGCAGCAGGCCGCCGTCGACGCGGACCCGCAGGCCGGCACGGGTGAGGACCTGCTCGGCCGCCGGAAGGTCTGCGACGCCCACCTTGATCGCGCCCGCCTCGGAGCGCGCGCCGATGACGTCGGCCACCCGTCCCTCGGCGAGCAGCCGGCCCCGCCCGATGATGGAGACGGTGTCGGCGACCTGCTCGACCTCGGCGAGGATGTGGCTGGAGACGAGGACAGTCCGGCCCTCGTCGCCGAGGCGGCGCATCGTCTCGCGGATCTCCCGGATGCCACCGGGGTCCAGGCCGTTGGTCGGCTCGTCGAAGATGAGCAGGTCGGGGGACTTGAGGAGCGTGGCGGCGATCGCCAGGCGCTGCTTCATGCCCAGGGAGTAGGTCTTGTACCGGTCCCCCGCCCGCTCGGACAGCGCCGTCGACTCGAGCACCTCGTCCACCCGGCCGCGCGGCGCCCCGATGGCACCGGCGAGCAGCTCGAGGTTGCGGCGCGCGGTGAAGGTGGGGAAGAACTTGGGCGACTCGACGATCGCGCCGACCCGGCCGATGACGTCCGGCAGCCGCTTGGGCACCTCCTGGTCGAAGATCCTCATCGACCCGGAGTCGGGGCGGATGAGACCGAGGAGCATGCGGATCGTCGTCGTCTTCCCCGAGCCGTTGGGACCGAGGAAACCGTGGACGCCGCCGACCGGCACGTGGAGGTCAAGGTTCTCGACGCCGACGCTGCCCCCACCGCGACGGCGGTAGGTCTTGCGCAGCGCGGAGGTGTCGACCGCGAGGTCGCTCATGGGGGCTCCAGGGGAGGACGAAGACGGCCGACGAGAGCCAGCCTTGGGGGAGGCTACCGGCTCACGGCCCGGCCGGACGGCGCTTTCGCGCGCGTCGTCGACAGGTGGGCGCACGCGCACGGGGCGCACAGCCGTGCGTACGGTGGGTGCGGACCACCACCGGAGGGAAAGGGCAGGACCCATGGGACTGCGACGCATCGCGATCGCCGGCTACGGCAACCTCGGCAGGGGCGTAGCCGCCGCCGTCGGGCAGAACGCCGACATGACGCTGCACGCCGTCTTCACCCGCCGCGACCCCGCGACGATCGAGCCGCCCACGCCGCAGACCCCTGTCCTGCGCTGGGACGAGCTGCTCGACCACCGCGGCGAGGTCGACGTCCTCGTCCTGTGCGGCGGTTCCAAGGACGACCTGCCGCAGCAGGGGCCCGAGCTCGCTGCGCACTTCACCACCGTCGACAGCTTCGACACCCACGCCCGCATCCCCGAGTACGTCGCAGCCGTCGACGCCGCGGCACGGGCGGGCGGCAACACCTCGATCGTCGCGGTGGGCTGGGACCCGGGGATGTTCTCCCTCAACCGGCTCCTCGGTGAGGCGCTCCTCCCCGAGGGTGAGACGTACACCTTCTGGGGACCGGGACTGAGCCAGGGGCACTCGGACGCGCTGCGCCGCGTTCCCGGGGTGGCTGCCGGCGTCCAGTACACGGTCCCCTCGCCCGCCGCCATCGACGCGGTCCGCAGCGGCTCCCGCCCGACGCTCGAGACCCGTGAGAAGCACGTCCGCGAGTGCTACGTCGTCCTCGAGGACGGCGCCGACGCCGCGGAGGTGGAGCGGGCCATCGTCACGATGCCGCACTACTTCGCCGACTACGACACGACCGTCACCGTCATCACCGCGGAGGAGCTCGCGCGCGAGCACGCGGACATGCCCCACGGCGGCTTCGTCATCCGCAGCGGCACCACGGGCGGCGGACACGACCAGGTCGTGGAGTACCGGCTGCAGCTGGGGAGCAACCCCGAGTTCACCGCGAGCGTGCTCGTCGCGTACGCCCGCGCCGCGGCCCGGCTCAACGAGCGCGGCGAGACGGGAGCCCTCACGGTGCTCGATGTCGCGCCGTCACTGCTCTCGCCGAAGCCGGTCGAGCAGCTGCGCGCCGAGCTGCTCTGACCCGGAATCCCGGCCCTCTACGTCGAAAGTAGGAGTCCTCCTCCGAAGGTTGTGCTAATGAACTGTGCGCATCGTCCAAACGTATGGCTAACCTCACAACGCAAACGCCTTGTCCCTCCATGGCCACGGCCGCAGACTTCATCCGTTCGCATGGATCTGCGACCCCCGAGCTTCGGCTCGGTGACTCCCATGGAGGGAACCCCAATGGCTTCGACTGCTTCGATGTCCCGCTCGGCCCGCTACGCACGTTGGCTCGCCGTCCCCGTCGGCCTCGTCATCAGCGCCGTGCTCATCTGGCAGGCGTCCTACGCCGCCTTCACCGACACCACGACCAACGAGGACAACACCTGGACCGCGGGCTCGGTGACCATTACCGACAACTACGCGGAAGCGCCGATGTTCAGCATCGAGGACCTCGTCCCGGGCGATGACGACGCGGAAGAGATCACGGTGACCTACAGCGGCACCCTGGACGCCGAGGTGAGCTTCTACAGCGAAGGCTTCGCGTCGACGCCGGCGCCGGAGGGAGAGAGGCTCGCCGACCACATCGACCTCCTCGTCGAGGGCAGCGCCGGTTCCGCCTTCGACGAGCGGGCGAAGGGCACGATCTTCGCGGGCACGCTGGCTGAGTTCGCTGCTATGGACTCCTTCGACAAGGGACTGAAGTACCCCGTCGGTCCCGAGCAGCCGTACAAGCAGGGCACCTTCCGTTTCACCTACAAGGTCGCCGAGGACGCTCCCCAGACCGTCCAGGGACACACGGTCGACCTGAGCTTCGTCGTCGAGGCGCAGAGCACCTCCTGACCGCCCCGCACCCGGGAAGGAGCACGCCGTGAGCGACGCGCCCCCGAACCGGTGGGTCCGCCACGCCGTCGCGCTGTGCGCACGGTCGGCGCTGGCCACCCTGGCCGGCCTCCTCGTCTGGACGGTGCTTCCGGTCCTCATCGGCTGGCAGCCCTCCGTGGTCCTCAGCGGTTCGATGGAGCCGGCGATCCGCATGGGTGACGTCGTCGTCACCCGTGAGGTCCCCGCGAGCCGCTTGCGCCCGGGCCAGGTCCTCCTCGCCGATGCCCCCGGCGAGGAGGGCAGCCGGCTCCTCCACCGCTTCGACAGCACCGACGACGACGGCGGCCTCCTCCTGCGCGGTGACGCGAACGACGCGCCGGACACCCTGCCTGTCACGGCGGACGCCGTCCACGGCGTCGGCGTCCTGCGCGTGCCGTGGGTGGGGCTGCCGTACGCGTGGGCGGCGCAGGGCCGCTACCCGCCGATGGTGCTCACGGTGCTCGGCGTGGGCGCCTGCGTCCTCCTCGGGAGGGTCCGCGAGCGCGACGGCCGCCACCGCTCCCCCGCTCACGCGGCTCCAAGGCGAACCTGGGGCCCGGTGAGCGGGGCGGCTCTCCTCGCGGTGGCCGTCCTCTCGTCGGGCGAGGCCGAGGCGACCTTCCACTCCACCCTCAGCTACCCGGTGACCTTCACCACCCAGGCCCCCGCCACCCCCTGACCCGATTGCGTCGCCCAGGACGCAGGCGGACCATGGCCCCCATGGCTTCCGAGGACCCGGCAACCGCAAGCACGTCACCCGCAGCGCCTGGAGGCAGCGGAGAGGTCGGTAGCTTCCTCGGCCAGCCGCGCGGCCTGGCGAACCTCTTCTCCGTCGAGCTGTGGGAGCGGTTCTCCTTCTACGGCATGCAGGGCATCGTCCTGCTCTACATGTACTTCGAGGCCACCCAGGGTGGTCTGGGGATCGACCGGACGGTCGCCGCCGGGATCGTCGGCGCCTACGGCGGATCGGTCTACCTCTTCTCCATCCTCGGCGGCTGGGTGGCCGACCGTCTGCTCGGCTCCGAGCGGACGATGTACGCCAGCGCCGTCCTCATCATGCTCGGGCACGTCGCGCTGGCAGTCGTGCCCGGCGTGGTCGGACTCGGCGTCGGTCTCATCCTCGTCGCGATCGGTTCCGGCGGCCTCAAGGCGACGATCACCAACCTCGTCGGCGCCCTCTACACGGCCGACGACCCCCGCCGCGACGCCGGCTTCTCGATCTTCTACATGGGGATCAACATCGGCGGCCTGCTCGGCCCGCTCCTCACCGGGATCGTCCAGGAGGCCTGGGGCTTCCACCTCGGCTTCGGCCTCGCCGCCGTCGGCATGGCGATCGGGCTCGTCCAGTACTCCCTGGCCCGCCGCCACCTGCCCCACCCCACCCGCCGGGTGCCCGACCCGCTGCCCCGTGAGATGTACGGGCGGTACGGGGCGATCGCCGTCGGGGCCGTCGTCGTCATCGTCGTCGCCGCCCTCACCGGCCTGCTGACCCCCGGCAACCTGGCCGACGTCGTCGTCGTGGCCACCGCCGTCGCCGCCGTCGTCCTCTTCGCGATCCTGCTCACCAGCCCGAAGGTCAAGGGCGACGAACACTCGCGGGTGGTCTCCTTCATCCCTATGTTCGTCGGATCGGTGGCCTTCTGGGCGCTGTTCCAGCAGCAGTTCACGGTGATCACGATCTACTCCGAGACGCGCCTCAACCGCGAGGTCGGGGGCTGGACGATGCCGATCCCGTGGGTGCAGTCCTTCAACCCGGCCTTCATCATCCTGCTCGCGCCGGTGTTCGCAGCCCTGTGGACGCGGCTCGGCCGCCGGCAGCCCACGACGCCGGTGAAGTTCAGCCTCGGCGTCATGCTCATGGGCGCCGCATTCCTCATCTTCCTGCCCATGGCCGGCACGGCCGCGGTCCCGGTGCTCTGGATCGCGCTCATCATGCTCGTCGCGACGTGCGGTGAGCTCCTGCTGTCCCCGGTGGGCCTGTCCCTGTCGACGAAGCTCGCGCCCAAGGCCTACCCGGTGCTCATGGTGTCGCTGTTCTACCTCTCCGTGGCCCTGGGCACGGCGCTGTCCGGCTCACTCGCCGGCTTCTACAGCGAGGACAACGAGGTGGCCTACTTCGGGACGCTGGGCGCCGTGACGATCGGCATCGGGCTGGTCCTGCTCGCCCTGGCGCCGCGGATCACGCGGGCCATGCGCGGCATCAGATGAGCTGGCGGCCCTCGCGACGGGCCTCGCGCCAGTCGCGGTAGAAGCCGCGGGCGATCACGAAGAGCACGACCGCCACGGCGGCGGGCCACATGAGGACGTAGAAGGTGAGCATGTCTGCCTCTCAGTGGGTCGGGGTCGGGGCGGGGGCGTCGACGGCGTCGTCACGCTGGTCGAAGTCACCGGTACGGCGGGCGATGAGCGAGAAGTCGAAGTTCTCCCGGCTGCGCAGGGACACCGCCACGCACACGAGCGTGCTCACCGCGTAGGCCACCAGCGAGGCGCTGAGCACGGTGTAGTCGTGGAGGAACCCGATCCCGAAGGGGGCCACGACGACGGTCGCCACGGTCCCGACCGCGAGCGCCACGCGCAGGCCGAAGAAGCCGAAGCACATGAGGCCGAGGACGACGCCGACGCCGATGACGGCGAGGACGTCGACGAGGAGACCGACCGGGCCGCTCATCGGGACGAGCTCGAAGCGGACCGGCACGAAGAGCGCGATGGCGCTGAGCGTCGCGACGGTGAAGGCGGCGTTGGTGACCCGGCCCCAGTAGAAGCTGGCGATGACCGGGAAGACCAGGGCACCCCACAGCGCGCCGACGAACACGAGCAGCTCGAGGATGTTCATCTGCCCGCTGGCGAAGTACAGGCCGGCCGCCGTCGCCACGATCATCGTCACCCGCCCGACGAGGAGCATCGTGCGTGGGTTCGCGTGCTTCCGGCCGGCGACGTTCTGGCCGTAGACGTCGGCCATCATGATCGAGCTCAGCGCCGAGAGATCGGAGTCGGCGGTGGAGGACAGCGCACCGATGATCATGATGAAGAAGACTGCGAGCAGCACCGGGCCCAGGTAGGTGGTGGCCAGCTGCGGGATGAGGTTGTTGACGTCCCCGCCCGCCGGCTCGATCCCGAGGTACAGGGCGAGGACGCCGAGCATCCCGATGCCGATGATCGTCGCGCCGTAGCCGACGGTCGCCGTGACGAAGGTGGGCTTCATGAGGTCCTCGCGGACGGCGAAGAGCCGCTGGGCGATCGTCTGGTTGCCGATCGCGTAGGCGAGGACGGCCGCGATGTACGGCGCGCCCTGGTTGAGGAAGGCGTCGGAGGAGAAGAAGCTCTGCTGCTGCGGCGTCACGTGCGCGGCCGCGCCCTCGGCGAAGATCGCCGGGCCACCGGCGGCGAAGAAGATGACGGGGATGATGACGACGACGGCCCCGAGCATGGCCATCACCTGGGTGAAGTCGGTGAGCACGGAGGCCCGGAAGCCGGACCACAGCGTGTAGAGCAGCACGCTGCCCGCAATGGTGACGATGCCCTGCTGGAAGCTGAAGGGCGAGAGCATGGCGACGAGCGCCCCGCCGGCGATGAAGTTCGAGGTGAGGCTGATGACGCTGCCGAGGACGTTGGAGCCGGCGAGCATGAGCTGGCTCGAGCGGCCGTGGCGGGCGTACATCACCTCCGCGAGGGTGTGCGCGCGGGGGGCGACCGTCCGGATACGCCGGCCGAAGGGATAGATGAACAGGATCATCAGCGCGCCCCACAGCCCGTAGTGGATGGGGCCGGACACGCCGTAGGTGTACCCGGCGGTGGCCGAGGCGTACATCGAGGACGCCCAGATCCACGTCGCCGTCATCGACGCCGCCGAGACGCCGAACCCGATCTTCGAGCCGGCCGTCATGTACCCGTCGGCGTTCTCGTTCTTCTTCCTGATCGTGAAGGTGATGAGCAGCGTCCCGCCGTAGAAGAGGACGAGCAGCGCGATGATGAGGGGAGCGCTCAGCTGGCCTGCGGTTCCCTCGGGACTCATGGACTTCCTCTCCTCGGCGGGCCCGGACGGCCTCGCGGATCTCAAGGCACACGGGCGCGCCGGCCCGCCGGACCGGCCCCGCAGGGCGTCCGGGAGTCCGTGCACACCGGCGCGTGCGGCTCCCCGACGTCGGGCCAGGAAGCCCGGTCAGCGCGCCAGGCAAGCTCTCCCACCAGCGGTGAGCGGGGAGCGCGGGCGCCGACCAACGCGACGGACACTAGCAAGATCGGTCAAGGATGCCTAAACCGTCGGCGTGTATCCGGGCATGCGAGTGCCCGTTTTCCGCATGGTGGCGGGGCTGAGGCGGGATCGGTCGAGGTGAGCTGATGAGGCTCAGGCGGGGGCGCGGTCCGGTGGGAAGCCGCCGGTGGCCACCGGCCCCCACCCGGTGACCGTGATGCGCAGCAGGGACTTGCCCTGGCGGCGCATCGCCTCGCGGTACTCCTGCCAGTCGGGGTGCTCGCCCGCGATGCAGCGGTAGTACTCGACGAGCGCGTCCTCCGCCTCGGGCGAGGGCATGTCGAGGACCTCCGCGGTCCCGTCGACCTGGACCCATGCGTCGTCCCAGTCGTCGGAGAGCACGAGGACGGACGCCGCGGGGTTGCGCCGCAGGTTGACCGCCTTCGCGCGGTCCGGGTAGGTCGAGATGACGATCCTGCCCTCGGCGTCGACACCGCCGGAGACGGGCGAGAGCTGGGGGCGGCCGTCGGCCCTGCTGGTGAGCAGCACGAGGTGGTGACGGTCGCGCACGAAGGCGAGGAGGTCCTCGCGGATCACGCGGTCGGCGGTGGCGATGCGAGGCATGCGCACCATCGTAGGGGCGGCTACGGGGCCGCGCCGGGTCAGTCCCCGCGCATCCCGAGCACGAGCCACGAGCCGCCGAGCAGGAGCCCGCCGAGCATCACCATGAGACCCAGCCCCTCAGGCCCGGACTCGGGCAGCTCCTCGAGCACCTCGGCCTCCGCCACGTCCGTCACGACGGCGGCGGCGACCGCCGGCTCGGGAACCACCGCGGCAACCGTGAGCACCGGAGCGGGGAGCTCGAGCTGCTCCGCCGCCTCCTCCTGCGGCTCCTCGGGGGCCCTCTCGGGCAGCGCGGGCGACGGCGCCGCCTCGGGGGCAGGTGCCGGTTCGACCGCCGTCGGCGGCACGTCGGTGAGGACGAGAAGCACCTCGACGGCCCCTCCCGCACCCGGGAGAGCCTCCACCGGTGCGCCGTCGACCACGAGACGGTGCCCGTCGGCGGCGGTGACGGTCAGCGTGACGGTGGCGGCGCCGTCGACGTACTCGGCGGTGACCGGGTGGGTGCCGGGGTCGAGGGCCTCGCCGGCGGCGTCCTGCACCACCTGGCCGGGGGCGTCGGGGACGACGACGGCGTCCTCGCGGCCCGCGCCGTCGAGCGCGCTGGGGAGGGCGAGCTCGGCCGAGGTGCGCGGGTCGAGGACCGACCGCACCAGCGACGTCGTGCCGTCGGCCGCGAGGAGGGCGTGCCCGGGTGCGGCGACGACGGCGAGCACGATGCGTTCGACGTCCCTGCCGAGGGCGACGGCGCTGAGCTCGTACCAGCCGCCGTCGGGAGACTCGACGAGACGTGCGGCAGCGCCGAGCTCGTCGACGCGGACGCCGTCGACGAGCCAGGTGAAGCCGCCATCCCCGAGCGGCAGCGTGTAGCCGGGAGCCCCGTCGACGTCACCGCGGACGGGCTCGGGCACGACGACGAGCACGGGACCGGCCTGCTCCGGCTCCTCGGCCGGGGTGTCCGCCGCGGGTGCGTCGTCCACGTGGGTGTCGTCGGCGGGAGCCTCGTCCGTGGGGGCGTCGTCGGTCGGCGCATCGTCGGCGGGGGTGTCGTCGACCGGCACCTCGCTGGCGGGCGGCTCGTCAGCAGGTGGGGTGTCCGGAGGGTCCGTCGGCTCACCGTGGCCCGGGCCGCTCGCGTCGGGCTCCGCCGTCGGCTCCTCCACAGGCGCGGGCGCCTGCTCGACCGGCGCCTCGACGTCGGGAGCCGGGCCGGGCTCGTGCGGCCCGAGGTCGGCGCCGGGCAGGGCACTGCCACCGGTGAGCAGGAGGGCGGCCGTACCGGCAGCCCATCGGCTCGACCACGCGCTGGCGCTGATCACGGCGTGCTCCCAGGGACGTCAGGCAAGGGGCGCGCACGCGCCCACCGGACCTATCGGCAGGTCCGGGGCGCTTTCAAGAAGTCGCGGCCAGCAGCTGGGCCGGGCGGGGGGCACGTCCACCCGCGTCCCGTCGCCCCGGACCTGCGCCTGGGGGTGGCGGCGCAGGTACCGGGAGGACCCTGCCGGTGGTGGCATCACGCACGGCGGGGGCATCGCCGTCCGGGGCGACCTCCCGGAGTGCACCAAGCGGCTCGAGGTCGGGGTCGGCGGCGATCGGCCTCAGGTACAGACGCGTCCGCCTCATCGACCGTCTCCCTCAGCGGCTCCATGAGGGAGCGGCTGGTCCGCTCCCGTGCCCAGTCCATCGGTCGCCGGGCCCCCGAGTTGAGGCCTCGGCACACGTCGTCGCGCCCGGCCGACGCGGCGCGACACCGTCCCGGGTGTCGATGCCGTCGCCTTGGGGCAGGCTGGCTCGCGTGACCGCTCTACTTCTGCTCGGAGGATTCGCCGTCCTGGTCGTCGGTGGCGAGCTGCTCGTACGCGGTGCGGGCGCGCTGGCACGCTCGATCGGGATGTCCCCGCTGATCGTCGGACTGACGGTCGTCTCCTTCGCCACGTCGGCGCCCGAGCTCGCCGTCACGGTGGACGCGACCCTCTCCGGCAGTCCCGGGCTGGCCGTCGGGAACGTCGTGGGCAGCAACATCACCAACGTCCTGCTCGTCCTCGGGGCGGCCGGGCTCATTCTGCCGATCGCCGTCCGCCGCCCGGTGATCCGGCAGGACGTGCCGGTGATGGTCGGGATGTCGGTGCTGCTCCTCCTCCTCAGCCTCGGGGGCTCGGTGAGCAGGCTCGACGGCCTCCTGCTGCTGGCGCTCCTCGTCGGCTATGTCACATGGCGCGTCGTCGCCACCCGTGGCAGCGGTCGCGACGAGGACGACGACGCGCCGGCCCGTCCGGGAAGCCCGTGGCTCAACGCTCTCCTCGTCGTCGGCGGTGTCGCGATGCTCGTCGTCGGGGCACGGTGGCTCGTCCGCGGTGCCACGGACGTCGCCACCACTCTCGGCCTCAGTGAGCTCGTCATCGGCCTGACGGTCGTCGCCGTGGGGACCTCCCTGCCCGAGCTGGCGACATCGGTCATCGCCGCGCTCCGCGGGAACGTGGAGATGGCCGTGGGCAACGTGGTGGGGAGCAACATCTTCAACATCGGCGCCGTCATGGGCATCGCGGCAGTCGTCTCGCCCGACGGCGTCCCGGTGGCAGCGGGAGCGGTGCGCTTCGACCTGCCGGTGATGATCGCCGTCGCCCTGGCCCTGCTGCCCGTGGCCTTCACCGGCTTCTGCGTGGCGCGCTGGGAGGCGGCGCTGTTCGTCGCCTACTACGTCGCCTACGTCACCTACCTCCTGCTCGACGCCGCCGGTCATGACGCCCTGCCGCAGTTCAGCGGCGTCATGCTCCTCTTCGTCATCCCGATCACCGTGCTCACTCTCGTGGTGCTCACGAGCTACGAGGTCGGGCTGCACCGCGGGCGCCGCACCGCAGGAGAAGACGAGGAGGTCCGGCGCGCGGCACCGTCGGAGTGACGAGGGCGGGGAGGCAGGCACGAGTCCCTGCCCGACAGTCAGCCGCGCAACGTGACCGGCAGGGCAGCTAGTCGTCGCGTAGCTCGAGGTTCGCCTGCGGGGTGGTGTCCCCCGTCCCTAGGGTGACGGGATGAGGCGGGTCGTGGTGCTGGTGCTGGGCATGCTCGGCGGGGTGGTGGTCTCCCTCGTCGCCACGCAGCTCGCCCTGCTGACAGCCGGTGCCGGGGGTGGTGACGTACTGGCTCGACGACTGGTCAGAGTGCTGGCGACCGCCGCGCTCGTGGCTGCGGCCGTGATGCTCGGGCGCTGGTGGCCGACCGCGGCGATGACGGGGGCAGCGGTCGTGGCGCTCCTCGTGTCCATCAGCCTTGCCACCTTCGACGGGGCGCCCCCCACAGGGGTGCTAGCCAGGGAGCCAGCGAGAAGCCCACGACTGGCAAGGGACCGGCATAGAAACCGGACCACAGGCGGTTACGACGGAGACGGAGTTCTTGCTGCCTCCCACCGCCTCAGCAACGTGTCCCCCATTCAGCACATCACTCCGCTCCGCCCGGTCTGTCCGTGACGCCCAAGCTGACGACGCCGGGATGTCCGCTGAACAACGCCACCCGCAGGACAGTGAAGTTCGTCGGAAGCGGACCCACCACCGGCGGTAGGCCGACCCACGACGACCGCTCAGGACGGCGACGACGCGCCCACCCAGCCAGCCGGTGCTCGCCCCGGTGAGCCGATTCCCCGTCTCCCTTCTACACGACTGCCTCGAAGATGTGACGCCGGCGAGCGGGTGATCGCCAACGTCGTCCTCGAGGTCGTCTCTGCGGCACCGTCCGGAAAGGTGCGTCCTCACGCCCGGCACGGCCGCACCCGCCGCTGAGGTCCGGGACGAAGGAACGGACCTCGACCCCCGCGCCGCCAAGGGCCACCAAAAGCCGCGTATGGGAACACTTGTACGATCGATTTCAGCAAGCGCAGCACGGTGGGAGGCGACGATCATGCAACCACTTCATCGGCCAGCGGGGCACCACTGGCACAGCCCGGCCACTAGCCCCGACGCCACACCCCCGTATGCCATGCCGGCCGGCAGACCGAACGGAGTGTTCTCACCCACCGGTGCGGCTCTTGGCGGCGCCCTCATTTCACCCCAGGTCCCGGCATCACCGTATTGAAGAGATGCAACTAGTTGCGCCCGCCATAGGTGCAACTGGTGGCGCGAGAGGTGCATCCCATTGCACACAAAGGCGCGCTGCGTTGCGTCCGGAAACACCAGGAATCACTATGAGAAGCACTAAGGCCGGCTCGCGCGCCAAAGCCGCGCGCTCGGGACTGATGCCAGCCCGGCGGGAGCGGGTTCGGGGGCGCCACGTTCAGGTTCACGGGAGCGTCGAGGGACGGGCCGGTTGAGTCCGTGACCGTGACGGTGGCCTCCCAGTTCCCGGCACGCTCGGGGACACCAACGATGATGGCCTGCAGGGCGTCGTCGCACGCGGTCTCGGGGGATCGTGAAGTCGTTGACAGCGACACGTGCGGACAGTATTGTCCGGAATTGCGCGGCAAAGATGCCGTCATCGGAAACTATGTGGGGGTAGTTATGCGCTTTCGTCGTGCTCCCGCGACTTTGACGGCTGGCCTGATGCTGGGATTCGGACTCACGTCAGCCGCCGTCGCTGAGGACAAGTTCGACTCCGATTTGTTCGACATCAAGGTCAATACCGAGACTCGGCGTTGGAACGACAAGAACACAGACGCCCAGAAGACGTTCCTCGCGCTATCGCACTGCATCGACTCCTCGTACGGAGGCAGCACTGCTGACCCGCGCTTCGAACTGCGCCGCAATGTCAGCCTTCGACCCGACGCGACCTACGGCGAGAAGCAGATGGGCAACTGCCGGGGCAAGCTGACCTCCAAGGACTGGGGGCGCATGACCACTAAGGGCGACTACTTCCTCCGTTACCGCGGCATCAACCACACGTCGAACCGTCTTTTCGCTAGCGCCGTGACGGTGAAGTGGTAGTCGCAGCCACCCGTCAGTCCGCTCTCGTCTGCGGGAGGATCAGCCACCGCTACCGGCTGGGTCAGCTCGTGCTCGAGGACTTCTCCTGGTCCCTGCCCAAGGGGCGAACGGCGTTGCTCGGGCCGAACGGTGCGGGCAAGAGCACCCTGCTGGGAATCGTGGCCGGCGCGATCACCCCTCAACGGGGGTCTCTGTCGCTGCCCGGCGCAGACTCGACCAGGCGGTCATACCGCCGCGCGGTGGGGTGGATGCCACAGGACGGTGAGTCAGCTCCGCACCTCACTGTCGCGGAGAACGTCGCCTACTTCGGGTGGCTCAAGGGCATGTCCCGCGCAACAGCACGCAGTGCCGCTCCGCACGCGGTGGCTCTGGTGGGGCTGGCAGAGCAGGCGGGCCGCAAGGCGCGGACCCTGTCCGGCGGGCAGCGTCGCAGACTGTTGCTCGCCCAGGCGCTGGTGCACTCACCGTCCCTGCTCGCACTGGACGAGCCATCAGTCGGTCTTGACCCCGCCCAGCGGGAGCGGTTCCGCCAGGTACTGCTCGGCCTCGAAGGCGTCGACATCCTCGTCTCTACCCACCAGGTCGATGACATCGACGACCTGTTCGACACCGTCGCGGTGATGTCGCGCGGTCAGCTCGTGTTCACCGGGACGGTGGCAGAGTTCCTCGAGCGCGCCCCGGCTGGCCCGCGGCGCGCGGAGCAGGCGTACCTCACTCTCGTGCCGGACCTCGACCTGTGAGTCCCGGAGTCGCCCGCCTCGCTCGCCTGCCAGTCCTCGCAGTGTTTGTGGCGGTCGCCGTGGTGGTCTTCGTCGTCATCGTGGGGGTCTATCCGGTCGACCTGCGCGGCGTGTCGGTGACGGTCAGCTCGATGACGCCGCTGGTGTTCATCGTGCCGATGGTCGCGGCCGCCGGAGTGTTCGCCGGCGCGACGCAGCGCGGCATGAGGGGCAGCGTCCAGGCAGGGCTTCGGCATCCGATACGCGGCGCGCTCAGCGTCGCGGCTGCTCAGGCCCTGGTGGGGATGCTCGGGGTGGCGGCCACCGCGGTGATCGTCATGCTCACCGAGCAGATCTGGGTACTGCCCCACCTGCCGTTGCTGGGCGTCGCGGCCGTGTGCCTGCTGGCCGCCAGCTTCACGGGCCAGGTGCTCGGCCGGTTCATCCCTGCTGTCATCGCAGCACCCTTGGTGCTTGCCCTGGGCTACGGCGTGATGGCGGTTCCGCCAGCGATGCACCCCTTGTGGTTGCGTCACCTCTTCCTTGTCGGCGACTGCTGCAGTCCCGACCAGACGATCTCCCCTCGAGTCCTCACGGCGCAGGTCCTCTTCTGGGGCACCCTCATCCTCGCGGGTGTGGTGATGACCCTGCGGAAGGTCCCCCGTCTCGTCGGGGCGGTTGCGGGCATCGCGCTCGTCGCACTGGGCGCGCAGGTGGCCGCGGCGCAGGTGGATGAGCTCGCCTGGAGTCCAGCGAGCCCGCGCGATGGTGACCTCTCGTGCGCGCAGGCTCGGACCGCCGAGGTGTGCGTCTGGCCGGAACACAAGGAGGCTCTGCCCGGCCTTGCGACCGTGCTCGACCTGGCTGCGGATGTCGCAGACGAACGCGATCTCGACATACCGGGGGCATACTCCGAGGACCTCACAGCGGCCGGAGCGCCTCTCTTCACGACGTCTGCTGAGCCGGTCGAGCTCGCTGTCGCGGTCTCCCACGCGCTGCCGCCGAACTTCGATCACTGTGCGGACGCCGACGGCCAGATCCCCTCGCGCCTCGCGAACGCCTACTACCTGCTGCTCTCGTGGTGGATGGGTCAGCTGGGAGTTCCCGCGCACTACGACACCGGCGCACTGTGGGCGGAGGACTATCTGGTCGAGGGGGATGACACCAACGAACGCATCCGTCACCTGACCGCTGCCTTGGAGACCTGCGACCCGAGCCTGGCGCCACCGGAATGATCCATTGGCTGCGCGTCCACCGGGTGGTGGTGCCGACGCTCATCGTCATCATCTGTGCGGTGCTCTCCGGCCTCATCGGCACGACCCGACTGCCCCAGCTCAACCTCACCGGGCAGTTCTACGAAGGGTTCCCGATCCGCGTCGCGCTACCGGCGATCGGGGCCAGTGCCGTGCTCGCGTCCCTGGCGACGTCGACCCCACGTGCGCAACGTGCAGCGACGCGGCCCCCGGCCATGCTCGAGATACTGCAGATCCTCGCGTTCATCGCTCTCGCCGGACTTCTGGCCGAGGCTGTCACGTTCCTGACCTCCTCCGGAGACCTGGGCCTGTTCACTCGGAACCTCGCCGGCATGACCGGCGCCGGTCTCCTGTTCAGGCGTCACCTCGGTGTCGTCGTCGCCGCGATCGTCCCCGTCGCCTGGGGGATCGCCATGCTGACGTTCGGCAACCCGGACGGTGACCACCTCATGTCATGGCCCGGGCTACCGACACTGACCTCGGCCTCACTGCTGCCAGCGGCGCTCCTGCTCACCGTGGGACTCTGGGTCGGTACCGGCCGGAGCGTCACAACGCACTCGAGTTAGGCAGCGACCAGAACTCACTACAGATGCGGGGAACGCACCACCCGAGGTGGGCGCGTCCTATATGTCCAGCGGGTACCACTCGTCGATGACGGCTCGGGACCACACTGGCCGGCCGAGGACTCTGCCGGTGGGGGCAGGTGCCTGGCGACGGCGGACGTGCGCGTCCAGCTCCCCAGCGCTCATGCCCAGCAGATCAGCAACCTCCTGGGCGGTGAGGTCCTCGTCTGGAGCGACCATGACGTGTTGCCCGCGATCTCCCCAAGCGTTCACTCCGGCAGGAACGACCGGAGAAGGAAAGCTAGTGGATCCGGAGACGCAGGTCAGAGGCACAAAGACTCACCCATGGACCGGCAGCCGCCCTGAGGTCTCCACCGAGACAGCTAGTCACATGGGACGTCACATGGAGACGAAAAAAGACCCGCAGGGCCCCAACTTTTCGTTGGAATCCTGCGGGTCTTCTGCTGTGCGCGAGGGGGGAGTTGAACCCCCACGCCCTTTCGGGCACACGGACCTGAACCGTGCGCGTCTGCCTATTCCGCCACTCGCGCGTTGTACAGCGTGGACGAGATTAGCACGCAGCCCGGGCGGCCGACGACGCCGTCACCCTCAGGGAGAGGCGTCTCACAGCGGGGCACCCCGCTCCCCCGCATCGCGCCGTGGATGCGTCAGCCGCGATGCACAATCGTTACGATCATGAGGGGTCGTGGGAGGAGGTGTACCGATGGGAACGCTCGATCGCTTCGAGAAGAAGGTCGAGAACGCGGTGAACAACGTGTTCGCCAAGGCGTTCCGCAGCGAGGTCAAGCCGGTGGAGATCGCAAGTGCGATCCGCCGGGACATGGACGACCGCGCTGCCGCCGTGTCGCGTGACCGCACCGTCGTGCCCAACGAGTTCACCGTGCTCCTGAGCCCCTCCGACCGCGAGCGCGTGGACGCGTGGGGGGCCGACGCCCTCGCCGAGGAGATGGTGTCCGCGGCCACCGCGCACGCCGACTCCCAGCACTACGCCTTCGTCGGCCCGGTCCGGGTGCACTTCGAGACCGACGAGTCCGTGAGCACCGGCCGCCTCAGCGTCACCTCCGCCACCCGCCGCGGCTCCACCGCGCCCGCGACGTCGACGGCGGCCTCCACGCGCCACCCCATCATCGACATCGACGGCCAGCGCTACCTCCTCACCGGCCCGGTCACCGTGCTGGGCCGCGGCACCGAGGCGGACGTCGTCGTCGACGACACCGGCGTCTCGCGCCGTCACCTCGAGCTCCGCGTCACGCCGGCCGGCACGGTCGCCACGGACCTCGGCTCGACCAACGGCACCTTCGTCGAGGGGCACCGGATCCAGGCCGCCACCCTGCTGGACGGCAACACCATCACGATCGGCCGCACCCGGATCATGTTCTGGAACGGTGCCGCCGACGACGACCTGGCAGGCGGCTGACCATGACCGAGCTGGCCGTGACCCTCCTGCGCCTGAGCTACCTCGTGCTGCTGTGGGTCTTCGTCCTCGGCGCCCTGGCCGTGCTGCGCCGCGACATCTTCGGCACGAAGATCACCCGCCGCTCCCGGGGTGACGCCCAGCGCGGCCGCCGCCCCACGCCGCCGCCCCAAGCGGCCCCCGCGCTCCACCCCCACCCGTCTCGTCGTCACCCAGGGTCCGCTCACCGGCACGACGATGCCGCTCGGTCCCTCCGCCGTCGTCGTCGGCCGCGCCGCCAGCTCCACCCTCGTCCTCGACGACGACTACTCCTCGGGGCGCCATGCCCGCTTCTACCCCCAGGACGGCGCCTGGTGGGTGGAGGACCTCGGCTCGACCAACGGCACCTTCGTCGGTGACCAGCGCCTGACCCAGCCCGTGCAGCTGACCGCCGGGACCCCCGTGCGCGTCGGGCAGACCGTCATCGAGCTGCAGCGCTGAGCCCATGCCCCTGACTCCCAACTACGCCGCCCGCTCCGACGTCGGGCTCGTGCGCTCGAGCAACCAGGACTCCGGCTACGCCGGCCCCTACCTGCTCGTCCTCGCCGACGGCATGGGCGGCCCGGCCGGCGGCGACATCGCCTCCTCCGTCGCCCTGGCCCACCTCGTCCACCTCGACGACGACCACCCGCCCGCCGACGAGCTCCTCCCCAGCCTGCGCGACGCCGTCGCCGCCGCCCACGCGGACCTCGAGGAGCGCGCCGACGCCGACCCCGAGCTCGCCGGCCTGGGCACCACGTGCATCGCGCTGCTGCGCTCCGGCAACAAGATCGCCATGGTCCACATCGGCGACTCCCGTGCCTACCTCCTGCGGGACGGCGAGCTCACGCAGGTCACCACCGACCACACCTTCGTCCAGCACCTCGTCGAGACCGGGCGGCTGAGCCCCGAGCAGGCCGAGCGGCACCCGCAGCGCTCGGTGCTTCTGCGCGTGCTCGGCGACACCGACGGGGACGTCATCCTCGACGAGTCGGTCCGCGAGGTGCGCGTCGGTGACCGGTGGCTGCTGTGCTCCGACGGCCTGTCCGGCGTCGTCAGCGCCGAGACCATCGCCGACACCCTCCTCCGCGTGCCCGACCCGGGCCGCTGCGCCGAGGAGCTCATCGACCTCGCGCTGCGCGGGGGCGGGCCCGACAACGTCACCTGCGTCGTCGCCGACTTCCTCGACTCCGACGCCCTGCCCGCCGGCCTCGTCCCCGCCTCGGGCCCGCAGGTGGTCGGCGCCGCGGCCACGGACCGCCTGCGCGGCACCCGCGGCACCTCGGGGGCCGCCGGCCGGGCCGCCGCCCCCTCCCCCGCCGCCCCGTCCCCGGACGACGACGACGAGCCCGAGGCGCCCCGCGGGCGGCGCTGGATCGGGCGTACTCTCCTCACGCTCCTCGTCCTGGTGCTCGTCGGCGCCGGCGGGTGGCTGGGCTACCGGTGGACCCAGACCCAGTACTTCCTCGCCCCCGAGGGTGAGGTCGTGGCGATCTACCGCGGCATCCCCCAGGAGCTGGGGCCGCTGTCCCTGTCCACCGTCCACTCGCGCACCGACCTGCGGCTCGACGAGCTGCCCGGCTACGCCCGTGACCGCCTCGAGGCGACGATCACCGTCTCGTCCCTGGACCAGGCCGAGGACCGCGTCACGGAGCTGCGTGACGAGGTCCGGGCCACCGAGCCCGAGCCGACCGTCACGCCCTCGCCCAGTCCGTCGCCCACGCCGTCGCCCACCCCCGCCCCGACGGCGGAGGCCGGCTGATGGCGATCGTCAGCCAGCAGCCCGGCCGCCGGGGACGCGGCGTCGAGCTCGTCCTCCTCCTGCTCGGCCTGGCCATCGGCCTGTACGCCTACCTCCAGGTCGGCCTGGCGACGGAGGGCGCCCCGCCCGCGGACATCGTCACCCAGGCGGGGGTGCTCGTCGTCCTGGCCCTGGTGACCCACGTCGTCCTGCGGTGGCGCGCCCCCTACGCCGACCCCGTCATCCTGCCGGTCGCCGTCGCCCTCAACGGGCTCGGGCTGGCGATGATCCACCGCATCGACATCGCCGAGGGCAGCGCCTTCGCCTCTCGCCAGGTGCTGTGGACGATGCTCGGGATCGCGGCCGCCGTCGCCGTCGTCATCGCGCTGCGCGACCACCGGCTGCTGCGGCGCTACACGTACCTGTCGATGATCCTCGGCCTCGTCATGCTGCTCCTGCCCCTCCTGCCGGGGCTCGGCCGCACGATCAACGGCGCGCGCATCTGGATCTCCATCGGCTCGATGTCCTTCCAGCCCGCCGAGCTCGCCAAGGTGCTCCTCGCCGTCTTCTTCGCGGGCTACCTCGTCACCAACCGCGACACTCTCGCGCTGGCCGGGCGCCGGGTGCTGGGCCTGCAGCTGCCCCGGGTGCGCGACCTCGGCCCGATCCTCCTCGCCTGGGCCGTGGCGCTGGTCGTCCTCGTCTTCCAGCGCGACCTCGGCACCGCGCTGCTGTTCTTCGCGCTCTTCGTCGCCATGCTCTACGTCGCCACGGAGCGGGTGAGCTGGGTCCTCATCGGCCTGCTCCTCTTCGGCGGTGCCGCCGCGCTGGCCGCGACCACCCTCGGCCACGTGAGCGACCGCTTCGACGTGTGGCTCAACGCGCTGGACCCCGACATCTACGCCCGCGAGTTCGGCGGCTCCTACCAGGTGGTCCAGGGCCTGTTCGGCATGGCGTCGGGCGGCCTCATGGGCACCGGCTGGGGCCAGGGCCGGCCGGACATCGTGCCCTACGCCCAGTCCGACTTCATCATCGCCTCGCTCGGCGAGGAGCTGGGGCTGACCGGGCTGCTCGCGATCCTCCTCATGTACCTCGTCCTCGCCCAGCGCGGCATGCGCGCTGCCATCGGGGTGCGCGACGGCTTCGGGACGCTCCTCGCCTCGGGCCTGTCCTTCGTCGTCGCCTTCCAGTGCTTCGTCGTCGTCGGGGGTGTCACCCGCCTCATCCCGCTCACGGGTCTGACGATGCCCTTCCTCGCCCAGGGCGGGTCCTCGCTCGTCGTCAACTGGGTGATCGTCGCCCTCCTGCTGCGCATCTCCGACGCCGCGCGGCGCCCGGTCGCGATGAGCGGTGACCTGCCGATCGGCCCGCTCGACACGAGCGGCGACGTCGCCGAGGTGAGCTTCCGCCCCACCGGGGACGACGCGAACCCCACCGAGGTGGTGAGGCTCTCGTGAACACCCCCGTTCGGCGGCTCATGACCATCGTCGCCCTCATGTTCCTCGCGCTCATGGTGGCGGCGACGTCCGTCCAGTTCGTCCAGGCACCGTCCCTCAACGCCGACGGCCGCAACGTCCGCACGATCTACCGCGAGTTCGGTCAGGACCGCGGCCCGATCATCGTCGCCGGGGAGGCCATCGCCTCCTCGACGCCCGTCGACTCGGCCTACGGCTACCAGCGCGGGTACGCCGAGCCGCTCCTGTACGCCCACACGACGGGCTACTTCGCGGCCGGCCTCAGCTCGATGACCGGCATGGAGCAGGCCGCCAACGACGTCCTCGGCGGCACCGCCGACTCCCTCGTCGTCCAGCGCATCCAGGACCTCGTCACCGGCCGCCAGCCGCAGGGCGGCTCCGTCGAGCTCACTCTCGACCCCGCCGCCCAGCAGGCCGCCTGGGACGCCCTGGGGGACCAGCGCGGCGCCGTCGTCGCCCTCGACACGCGCACCGGCGCGATCCTCGCCTCGGTCTCCAAGCCGAGCTTCGACCCCAACGAGCTCGCCACCCACGACGGCGCCGCCGCCCAGGCCGCCTACGACGCGCTGCTGGCCAACGAGGCCGACCCGCTCGTCAACCGCGCCATCGCCGGCGACCTCTACGCGCCGGGCTCCTCCTTCAAGGTCATCACCGCCGCGGCAGCCATCGAGGACCAGGACCTGGAGGCGGACAGCCCGGTCCCGTCCCCCGCCCAGCTCCAGCTGCCGCTGTCGACCCAGGTGGTCAACAACCCCGGCGGGATCTCCTGCACCTCCGAGGACACCGCGCCGCTGCGGTACACGATGGAGCAGTCCTGCAACACGACCTTCGCCCAGCTGGGGATGGACCTGGGCCCGGAGCGGCTCGCCGAGCAGGCCGAGGCCTTCGGGTTCGGCCAGGAGCTGCGGATCCCGCTACGCGTCACCCCGTCCACCTTCCCCACCGAGATGGACGGCGCGCAGACCGCGATGTCCGCGATCGGCCAGTACAGCGTCCGGGTGACCCCGCTCCAGATGGCGATGGTCTCCCAGGCGATCGCCAACGGCGGGGAGCAGCTGCAGCCCTACCTCGTGGCGACCGAGCGCAACGCCGACCTCGAGGTCGTCGCCACCACCGAGCCCACCGTGCTGCGCCAGTCCGTCTCCGCCGAGACGGCCGAGGTGCTCACCGAGCTCATGACGAGCGTCGTCGCCAACGGCACGGGCAGCGCCGCGCAGCTGCCGGGCATCGCCGTCGCCGGCAAGACCGGCACGGCGCAGAGCGGCACCGACGCGCCCCCGCACGCGTGGTTCACGTCCTTCGCACCGGCCGACGACCCGCAGGTCGCGGTCGCCGTCGTCGTCGAGAACGGCGGCATCGAGGGGGACATCGCCTCCGGCGGCACGACCGCCGCGCCGATCGCGCGCGAGGTTCTCGCCGCGCTGCTGTCGGACTGACCATGGCCATCCGCCCCGGCCACCTGCTCCGTGAGCGCTACGAGCTCACCGAGCGCATCGCCGTCGGCGGCATGGGCGAGGTGTGGCGCGCCCGGGACCTCCTCCTCGGCCGCACCGTCGCCGCCAAGGTGCTGCGCGAGGACCTCCTCGGGGACGCCGCCTCCCTCGCCCGCCTGCGTGCCGAGGCCCGCAACGCGAGCGGCGTCGTCCACCCCAACGTCGCCGTGCTCCTCGACTACGGCGAGCAGGACGGCGGCGGCTTCCTCGTCATGGAGTACGTGCCCGGCGAGCCGCTGTCGGAGGTGATCGAGCGGGAGCGCACCCTGTCCCCGCAGTGGCTGCTGCCGGTCCTCGCCCAGTGCGCCGAGGGGCTGCACGCCGCCCACCAGGCCGGGGTGGTCCACCGCGACGTCAAGCCGTCCAACATCCTCGTCATGGCCGACGGCACCGCCAAGCTCACCGACTTCGGCATCTCCCTCGGCGCCGGGCAGCCCGCGCTCACGGCCGCCGGCATGGTCATGGGCACCGCCCAGTACCTGCCGCCCGAGCTCGCCATGGGCCGTCCGGCCCGGCCGGCCGGCGACGTCTACGCCCTGGGCGTCATCGCCTACGAGGCCCTCGCCGGCCGGCGGCCCTTCACGGGCAACAACCAGGTCGACATCGCGATGGCGCACGTGACGACCCCCCTGCCGCCGCTGCCCGACGACGTGCCCCCGCCCGTCCGTGAGCTCGTCACCGCCATGCTCGCCAAGGACCCGGCCGAGCGCCCGGCCTCCGCGGCGGCCGTCGCCCGCCGGATGAGGGAGCTCAACGCCGACGCCGTCTCCTCGCCCACCACCGACGTCACGGGGGCCGCCGCACCCCCGACCCAGCCACGCCGCTGGCGCCGCCCCACGTGGGCGGAGCTGACCGCCGACCGGCTCTGGCTCACCGTCGTGGGCGCCGGCCTGGCCCTCGCCGCGGTGCTCGCGCTCACCCTCGGTACCCTTGCCCTGGGCGGGGACCAGCCGGCGGGCAGCAGCCCGGAGACTCGAACCGATCGACTGACAGTGAGGAACCACTAGTGGTGGACGAAGTACCCAAGGTGCTCGCCGGACGTTACGAGATCCGCGAGCTCATCGGTCGTGGCGGCATGGCCGAGGTGTACCTCGGCTACGACAACCGGCTCTCGCGCACGGTCGCCATCAAGGTGCTCCGCTCCGACCTCGCCCGGGACCCCACCTTCCAGGCGCGCTTCCGCCGCGAGGCGCAGTCGGCCGGGTCCCTCAACCACCCGGCGATCGTCTCCGTCTACGACACAGGAGAGGACGACGTCGTCACCTCCGCGGGCGAGCGCGCCCACGTGCCGTACATCGTCATGGAGTACGTCGAGGGCCACACCGTCCGTTCACTGCTCACCGACGGCTCCGCCGTGCCGATCGACGAGGCGAGCGAGATCGTCATCGGGGTGCTGTCCGCGCTGGCGTACTCGCACCGCGAGGGCATCGTCCACCGGGACATCAAGCCCGGGAACGTCATGCTCACGCCCACGGGCCAGGTCAAGGTCATGGACTTCGGCATCGCCCGCGCGATGGCCGACTCCGCCGCCACGATGACCCAGACCCACGCCGTCGTCGGCACGGCGCAGTACCTGTCCCCGGAGCAGGCACGCGGGGAGGTCGTGGACGCCCGCTCGGACATCTACTCCACCGGCTGCCTGCTCTACGAGCTGCTCACCGGCCAGCCGCCGTTCAGCGGCGACTCCGCCGTCGCCGTGGCCTACCAGCACGTCCGCGAGATCCCGAAGCCGCCGAGCGCGGTCGCCTCCGACATCCCCGAGGCGCTGGACCGCATCGTGCTCAAGGCGCTGGCCAAGGACCGCGAGGACCGCTACCCCGACGCCGCCGCGATGCGCAGCGACCTCGAAGCCGCCCTGCGAGGCGGCGCCGTGAGTGCCCCGGCCACGAGCTCGTGGGCCGCGGCCGCGGCCGCCGCGAGCCAGCCCACGACCGTCATGGGAGCCAGCCCGGCCACCCAGGCGATGCCGGCCACCCGCGCGCGCACCGCCGTCGCGCCCGAGGAGGACGAGGAGGAGAACAAGCGCTCCCCGTGGTGGGTATGGCTGCTCGTGCTCGTCGGTCTCCTCGCCGCTGCGGGCGTCACCTACCTCCTCCTCACCAACGACCGGGAGGAGGAGCTGCCCGCGCCGACGACGGTTACCGTGCCCCCGCTCGAGGGGATGGACCAGACGGAGGCCCGCGAGGCCGTGGAGGCGGAGGGCCTGACCTTCGCCATCGGGGACCCCGAGTTCTCCGCCGAGATCGAGCCGGGGCTCTTCGTCAGCTCCGACCCCGAGGTCGGCGAGACGGCCGAGGAGGGCGAGACGGTCACCGTCCGCTTCTCCGCCGGTCCCGAGGCCGTGGAGATGCCCGACGTCACCGGCCTGAGCCAGCGCCAGGCGCAGGACCAGCTCTCCGAGCAGGAGCTCGGGATCCGGGTCCGCATCACCTACGCCCCGATCGACAGCCCGGACTATGAGAAGGACCGTGTCGCGCGGACCGAGCCCGAGGCCGGCGTCGCGATCGAGCCGGACGCCGAGGTCGTCCTCCACATCGCCACCGGCAACGTCGAGGTCCCCGACCTCACCGGGGAGACGGTCGAGTCCGCCACCGAGACCCTGCGCGAGCTCAACCTCTCCGTCACCCAGACCGAGCAGCCCTCCGGCGACTTCGACCCCGGGACCGTCCTGGACCAGAACCGCACCGGGCCGGTGCCGCGCCTGAGCACCATCGAGCTCGTCGTCGCCGTCGAGCCGCCCGAGCCCGAGCCCGAGCCGACGACGCCGGAGCCCACCACCGAGGAGCCGCCGCCCGGCGACGAGGAGCCGCCGGAGGACGAGCCGAGCGACGAGGAGACGTCCGCAGACGGTCCCGGCAACAGCGACTTCGGCCGCGGGCGCGGCAACGGGCCCTGACCGCCACCCCACGTCCGCGAGTACGCACAAACGGTCACGCACGGCCTCCGTCTGGGGGCTCAGCGTGACCGTTTGTGCGTACTCGGCGAAGGGGGGTCGTGGGGGGCCGGGTGTCGCGTCAGGCGCGGACGAGCGGGGCCATGCCCTCGCTGCGGGCCGGGGCCTCGGCGTCGCCGGTGACGGCCAGCCAGTTGGCCAGCAGCCGGTGGCCGTGCTCGGTGAGCACCGACTCGGGGTGGAACTGCACGCCGTGGAGCGGCAGCTCCCGGTGCTCCAGGCCCATGACGACGCCACCGGCCGTCGTCGCGGTGACGGCGAGCTCCTCGGGCACGGTCGCGGCGTCGACGGCGAGGGAGTGGTAGCGGGTGGCCGTGAACGGCGTGGGCAGGCCGGCGAAGACGCCCGAGCCGTCGTGCTCCACCGGGGAGGTCTTGCCGTGCATGAGCTCGGCGGCGTGGGTGACCGTCCCGCCGAAGAGCTCCCCGAGGGCCTGGTGACCCAGGCACACCCCGAGCATCGGCACGCGGTGCTCGGCGCAGCGCTCGATGACCTCCAGGCTGGCGCCGGCCTCCTTGGGCGTGCCCGGCCCGGGAGAGACGAGGACGCCGTCGAAGTCACGCGGGTCGGCGGTCACGGCGTCGTTGCGCTGGACGACGGTGCCGGCCCCGAGCTGCTCGAGGTAGCCGACGATCGTCCACACGAAGCTGTCGTAGTTGTCGACGACGAGGAGCCGGGTCATGCGCCGTCCTCGATCGTCGTCTCGTTGAAGGGCATGTAGGGAGCGATCTCCGGGAAGAGCCAGGTGAAGCAGGCGTAGACGACCGCTGCCGCGAGGAGCAGCGCGAGGATGACCCGGAACCACACGGGCCCCGGCAGGACCCGCCACAGTGTGCCGTACATCAGCGTCCCTCCTCGAGGAGCTCGGCCGGCTTGCCGTCGCTCTTGTCGATCCAGTACTGGAACTCGCCGTAGGTGATCCACCGCTCGGCCGCCGAGAACAGCGGGTGGCAGGTGGTCAGCGTGATCATCCGCTCGGTCGGGGCGACGCCCGGCTCGTTCGGCACGGGCGCGATGACCTCCACCTGCGAGGGGTGGACGATCTCGGTCTCGGTCACCTCGTAGACGAGGTAGGCGTCGTTGGTCTCGACGATGACGGAGTCCCCGACGACGATCTGCTCGATCTCCCGGTACGGCGCACCGTAGGACTGGCGGTGCGCCGCGGTCGCGAAGTTGCCGGTCTCGCCGGGCAGCTGCGTGTCGGGGTAGTGCCCGATGTAGCCCTGGTTGAGCACGTCCCCCAGGCCCACGCCGTGGGCGATGGTGACGCGGTAGTCGTCACCGAGGCGCGGGATGTACATCGTGCCGAGCAGCTCGCCCTCGGCGACGGCGTCGGGGATCGGCGGCGGGTCGGTGCGCCGCTCGCCCTCCTCGACGGGCGCCTTGACGACGTCGTCCCGCTTCTCCCACTCCTCCAGGACCCCCGCCTGGTAGCTGTGGGCCTCGACGTCGGTCCACCACAGCTGCCACACGACGAACAGGCCGAGGAGCACGCCCGCGGTGATCATGAGCTCGCCGACCACGCCCACGAGCGTGGAGAAGAACCCCCGCTTCTGGCGTCGGGGCCGGGTGCGGCGCGGCGGCTCGTTGCCGTCCTGCTGCCAGGGCAGCTCCTCGAGCTGGTCGAGCGTGGCCATCACGGGGTCCTTTGTCGGTCGAAGTGTCCGGGTCGAGCGTAGTTCACCCAGCCTGGGCGTGGTCCAGACGCAGGGAGCCCGTGTAGGCGGGCATCTCGATCTCCTCGTCCTCCGCGAAGGACCAGCCCAGCCCGACGGCGTCGACGTACTGGAGGTAGACCGCGACGTCCGGCGAGGTCTCCACTGCGTCCCGCAGCGCCTCGGGGTCGCCGATGGCGGAGATCCGGTAGGGAGGGGAGTAGTGCCGGCCGTGGAGGAGCAGGACGTTGCCGACGCAGCGCACCGACGACGTCGACGTGATGCGCTGGTCCTGGATCATCATCGCCTCCGCACCCCCGGTCCACAGGGCGTTGATGACCGCCTCGAGGTCCTGCTGGTGGACGACAAGGTCGTCCGGGTGCAGGCCGCTTGCAGTGAGGTCGGGCGGCGCGGGTGCGTCCCACAGCTCGACGACGACGCCCGGTCCCGTCACGGGCGTGCGTCCGGCGGCGAGGGCGGTGAGCTCGCTGCTCCCGGTGTCCGGCTCGGCCAGCGGCTGCTGGGCGGCGACGAGCGCGTCACGCTGCTCGCGCAGGGCGGAGACCTCGGCCTCGTTGTCCTCCAGCCGCGCCGTCTCGACGCGGGCGAGGTCGACGAGGTTCGTCGGGGAGCGGTCGGCGTCGTCCTCGAAGAGGGTGGCGCTGGTCGCGAAGAGGACGCCGGCGAGGGCGGCGACGACACCGACGGCGACGGACCCGCGTCGGCGGTCGGCGGACCCTGGCTCGGACATCCTCACCTCCCCCTCAACGCGTTGGCCCCCACAGACGTTCCCGACCACTACGCTAAGGGAGGTGCCGCCGCCTCGGAAGGGCAGCGACGCCACGTACAGAGCCGAGGTACCGCCAGCCGGGCGGAACACCCGAAGGAGAGCTGACAGTGCCGGAGTCCAAGCGCCGCAAGAAGAAGGCGACGTACACGCCCCCGACCGCGCCCGCCGAGGTCAAGGAGAGCCCCCGCTGGTGGGTGCCGACCGCCGTCGTCCTCATGGTCGTGGGGATGCTGTGGGTGGTGGTCACCTACATCGTGCAGGCCGCCGGCCCGATCCCGGGGATCGGGAACCTCAACCTCGGGATCGGCTTCGTCGTCCTGCTCGCCGGGTTCCTCATGACCCTGCGCTGGCGCTGACGCCACCCGCCACGGTGCGCCGGTTCCCCTCGGGGAGCCGGCGTTCCGCATTTTCCGGGGCCGGAAAGTTGCCCACAGCTGTGGAGCGCCCTGTGGAGAACTACACGGGTGTAAGTCCACAGGTGTGCACAACCCTGTGGAGAACTACAGGCGTGTAACTCAGGTGATCGCGTACTTCGCCGCGGCGAGGGCGACGACGACGGCGGCGACGAGGACCGTCGCCACGACGCTCGTGGCCGTCTGCCGCTTGCGCGGCGCGTAGACGTACGCCGCGGCGAGCGCCGCTCCGACGACGAGGCCGCCGAGGTGCGCCTGCCAGGCGATGTTGGGGATCGTGAAGCCGATGACGGTGTTGATGACGATGAGCACGAGGATCTGCGTCGTGTCCCGTCCCAGACGCCGCATCGCCAGCCCCACGGCCCCGAAGAGCCCGAAGACCGCGCCCGAGGCGCCGACCACCGGGGTGATCCACTCGATCTCGTACGGGGAGGCGAAGAGCAGCACCCCGACCGAGCCGGCCACCGCACTGACGAGGTAGAGCGCGGCGAAGCGCCAGCGCCCCAGGGCCGGCTCGAGCACGGAGCCGACGATCCACAGGGCGTACATGTTGACGGCCAGGTGGAGGAAGCCGCCGTGGAGGAACGCCGCGGAGAGGAACCGGTAGGGCTCGCTCTCGCCGGCGAAGGGGACGAAGACGAGCGAGGCCCGCGCGTCCGCCGCCCGCAGGACGACGTAGGCGAGGACACACAGCGCGATGATCGTGATCGTCACGACCGGGCGCCCCTCGCGGACGCGCCCACCGAAGACGGTGCGCCGGGCGGGCAGCGCGGCCTGGGCGCGGGCGACGCAGTCCACGCACTGCACCCCCACCGGCGCGGGCCGCTGGCACTCCGGGCAGACGGGACGGTTGCAGCGCTGGCACCTGACGTAGGAGACCCGGTCAGGGTGCCGCGGGCAGGCCGGCGCCGCGTCGGTGCCGGCCTGCCCGTACGGACTCGCGGTCATTCGATCAGTCGGTGATGGTGATCGAGGAGATGACGACGTCCTCGACGGGACGGTCGCCGCGCCCGGTGGGGGTCGTGCCGATCGTGTCGACGACCGCGCGGCTCGCGCCGTCGGCCACCCGCCCGAAGATGGTGTGCTTGCCCTGCAGCCAGGTGGTCGGCGCCGTCGTGATGAAGAACTGGGAGCCGTTGGTGCCGCGCCCGCCGATCTTGCCGGCGTTCGCCATGGCGAGGATGTAGGGCTGGGTGAAGTCGAGCTCCGGGTGGATCTCGTCGTCGAAGGTGTAGCCCGGGCCGCCGGTGCCGGTGCCCAGCGGGTCGCCGCCCTGGATCATGAAGTTGGGGATCACGCGGTGGAAGACGACGCCGTTGTACAGCGGCTCGTTCGTCTCCTCGCCCGTCCCGGGGTGGGTCCAGGTCCGCTCGCCCTTGGCGAGGGAGACGAAGTTGTCGACGGTCTTGGGGGCGTGGTTGGGGAACAGCTCGATGACGATGTCCCCGAGGTTCGTGTGCACAGTTGCTTCCATGCCTCCGATCCTTTCACGGCCCCCGCGGTGCGCGCAGGTGCGGCTCGTGCCCTCGGGGCGGAGACGTGGGAGGCTGGGGGCAGGACGGGGTCGCTGACGCGCCGCACGGCGAGAAATCGGCCCCGGGAATGGTGCGCTCGTCTGCCCGCGGTGGGACGATGAGCCACACGTAGCTGTCAGTCACGAGGGAGAGCACATGTCGCGCAAGCAGAAGATCCGCGAGGTCGACACGGACAAGGTCCGCCAGCAGGCCGTCGAGCTCGGGCACGTCCTCGGCGAGCAGGCCGGCAAGGCGGGCGAGCTCGCTGCCTCCCTCGCCGGGCAGGGCAAGGTCTGGGCCACCGACGTCGCCGCCCCGAAGATCGACAAGGCGCTGCGTGACGGCGTCAAGGTCGCCGCCCCGAAGATCGAGGCCGCTGCCGAGAAGGCGCGTCCCGTCGTCGACGGCACCCGCGACAGGATCGTGGACGACTACCTGCCCCGCGTGCAGAAGGCGATGCACGACGCCGCCGAGGCCGCTGGTGGCAAGGGTACCGTCGCGGAGAAGGCCACCAAGGCCGGCAAGGCCGCCCAGAAGGCGATGACCACCAAGCCCAAGAAGAAGAGCTCCGGCAAGAAGGTCGGGTGGATCCTCGTCGGCACCGCCGCCGCAGGTACCGGCTACCTGCTGTGGCGCCGCACGCAGCCCGTGGACGACCCGTGGGCCGAGGAGTACTGGGAGGACACCACCGTGACGACCCCGAACGACGACGCCTCGAGCGGCGGCCAGGTCACCTCCGTGCCCAACACCCTGGAGGAGGGTGAGCCCGCGGTCGACGCCGCCGACGTGGTGGCCGAGACGGAGACCTCGGCCGGCGCGGTCACCACCGAGACCACCCCGGTCGACGCCGGTCGCGGCGAGACGGACGTGGACAAGACCCGCAACGCCTGAGACACACGCACAGACGCCCGGGACCTGCTGGTCCCGGGCGTCTTGCACGTCGTGGCTAGCGAACTACCACTTGATCATCGTGCCGTGGGCGATGTTGTAGTACATGCCGATGTGCGTGTAGAAGTTCATCGCGCCGAAGAGGGCGAAGGCGATGCCGCCGATGACGAACGCCCACACCACCCCGCGCAGCAGGCGCGTGCGGCCGGTCCAGAACGCGATCGCGAAGAGGATCGCGCCGACGGCGACGACGCCCCACAGACCGCCGAGGAACAGCGCCTCGAGGAGGGGCAGGTGGCCGAAGCGACCGGTGATGGGCTCCTCCGGCGGCGCAGCACCCAGCTGGTAGCGGACGAAGGAGATCGCGATGACGGCCATGCCCAGCCCGAGGACGCCGACGAAGATGCTCGTCGGCTTGAGCGCGTCCAGCGCCCGGGCGTTCGCCGTCTCGACGTCCCCCTCGAAGAGGGTGCGCTGACGCCACAGGTAGACGGCGGCGACGAGGAGGAGCGCACCGAAGCCGGCCGCCGGCTGGCCGAAGGCGATGTTGGCGTACTCGAAGCCGTCCCCGCCGTAGGGCCACGTCACCGTCGTGTGGAAGCCCAGGGCGAAGAGGAGGACTCCGGTGACGCCGAAGAATGCCGCCCACGCCTCGCTGTTCACCCGCTCGGAGCGGATGAGGAGCTGGAGGAACTTCGCGAAGCCCAGGAGACCGGCCCCCGCCGTGATGGCGATGAGCTCGTTGTAGACAACCACGGACAACTTCCCTTCTCTGACGGCGCACAGCACCGTAACGTTGAAGGGTCAACCATACTAAAGTCGGAGAGGCCCGGTCGCCACCGTCCGAGACGCGTCGTCGCGTGGTGGAGCCAGCGGGACTCGAACCCGCAACCCCCTGCTTGCAAAGCAGGTGCGCTACCAATTGCGCCATGGCCCCCGGCGCCGGCGTGGCCGGCAGGGGAATGCTACCCGCGCTCAGGCGGTGGTGCTGGTGCCCGTCTCGGGGAAGGTGTTCCCGCCGAAGCTGTCGGTGACCTCTGCCCAGAGCTCGCGCTCCTCGCGGTCGGCCTTGACCTTGGTCCAGACGGCGTAGCCGGCGCCCGCCAGCGCGGCCAGTCCGAGGATCTTCTTCATGCGGGTCTCCTCCTCGGGTGATGATCGGGTGGGCCTAGCTGGACTCGAACCAGCGACCTCTTCCTTATCAGGGAAGCGCTCTAACCGTCTGAGCTATAGGCCCGGTGCACTGCGGCTGTGGCCGGGGGGTGCCGCAGCAGACTACCCCAGCCCGCGGACCGTTCCCAAACCCGTAGGGGCCCGGTGGAACGTCGCGTTCGCCACAGTTCAGTCGTCGGTCAGCGTCAGGTGCACACCGCCGACGAGGGCCGCGACGATGTTGTAGAGGAACGCGCCGAGCGTCGACAGTGCCGTGAGGAGCAGGACGTCGACGACGGCGATGATCGCGGCCATCGAGATGACCCGGTCGAACTGGACGTAGTCCATGAGCCGGAGGAAGTTCTCCGAGTCGAGCGTGACGAGCAGCTCCTCGACATCGGCGAAGACGTGCATCGAGTCGAGGACGAACCACATCGCGGCCGCCGCGACGACGATGCCGATCCCGACGGCGATCGACAGGAGGAAGGACAGCTTCATCACCGACCACGGGTCCACCCGCGCGACCGACAGGCGCACGCGGCGCGGGCCGGAGGCGGGCCGGGACGCCGGACGCGCCTCACCGGCCGCGGCGGACGCCTGGGTGTCGCGCTGGGTCTGCTGCGCGGGCTGCGCGGCCTGCTGGGGGGCCGTGGCCGGAGCGGAGGTGCTCGTGGCCGAGGCGCCGTAGCGGGGGGCCGTGGCCGTGCCGCCGGCGACGCCGGAGGATCCCGGGCGGACCTGGCTGGTGGCCGTGGAGCTCACCGGTGCGGAGTCGTCGGGACGGGGCACGACGGGGTGCTCCTCCACACCGCGCGCCGCGGCGAAGCGCTCGGCGAGACTGGTCCGCATCGCAGCACGGTCCTGCTGGGACGGGCGGGGTGACTCACCGTCGGGCGGGGTCACGTCCCCCGCGCCGCCCTGGCCGGGCGTGGTGCTGCTCATGCGTCTCCTCCATCGTCGCCCTCGGCGGGCTCCTCGGTCTCGTCAGGGGTCGACGCTACGCCATCGGCGTCGCGCTCGGCGTTGCGGGCGACGGCGATGATCCGGTCGCCCTTGTCGGGCTTGGCGAAGATGACGCCCTGGGTGTTGCGGCCCGTGAGGCTGACCTCGGCCACCGCGGACCGGACGATCTTGCCGCGCTCCATGATGACGAGCACCTCGTCCTCCGGGCTGATGAGCAGCGCGCTGACGAGGTCACCGCGCGCCTCGACGAGGTTGGCGACCTTGATCCCCAGCCCGCCGCGGCCCTGGACCCGGTACTCCTCGACGGCGGTGCGCTTCGCGTACCCGCCCTCGGTGACGACGAAGAGCGCCGCGTTCTCGTACCAGGGACGCACGACGTCCATGGCGAGCAGCTCGTCGTCCGCGCGGAACTTCATGCCGGTGACACCGGAGGTCGAGCGGCCCATCGGGCGCAGCGCCTCGTCGGTCGCGGTGAAGCGGATCGACTGGCCCTTGCGCGACACGAGGAGCAGGTCGTCCTCGCTGTTGACGAGCTGGGCCGAGACGAGCCGGTCCCGCTCGCCGTCGCCGTCCTCGCGGAGGTTGATCGCGATGATGCCGCCGGTGCGGTTGGTGTCGTACTCCTGCAGGCGGGTCTTCTTCACCAGGCCCGAGCGCGTGGCGAGGACGAGGTAGTCGGCGTCCTCGTAGCTGCGCAGCGCCACGACCTGCGCGATGCGCTCGTCGGGCTGGAAGGCGAGGAGGTTGGCCACGTGCTGGCCCTTGGAGTCGCGGCCGCCCTCGGGCAGCTCGTAGCCCTTGGCGCGGTAGACGCGGCCCATGTTCGTGAAGAAGAGCAGCCACTGGTGGGTGGTGGTGACGAAGAAGTGCTCGACGATGTCGTCCTCGCGCAGCTGCGCGCCGCGCACGCCCTTGCCGCCGCGGCGCTGGGAGCGGTAGTTGTCCGTCCGCGTCCGCTTGGCGTAGCCGCCCCGCGTGATCGTGACGACCACGTCCTCCTCGGGGATGAGGTCCTCCATCGACATGTCGCCCTCGTAGGGCACGACGGTCGTGCGTCGCTCGTCGCCGTACTTCGCGACGATGGAGCCGAGCTCCTCGGCGACGATGGTCCGCTGCCGCTGCGGGGAGGCGAGGATGTCCTTGTACTCCCGGATCTCCGCCTCGATCTTGTTGTGCTCGTCGACGATCTTCTGGCGCTCGAGGGCCGCGAGGCGGCGCAGCTGCATCGCGAGGATCGCGTCGGCCTGGACCTCGTCGATCTCCAGAAGGTCCATGAGCCCCGCGCGGGCGGCGTCCCCGCTCTCCGAGGCGCGGATGAGCGCGATGACCGCGTCGAGCATGTCGAGGGCCTTGAGCTGGCCGCGCAGGATGTGGATGCGCTCCTCGGCCCGGTTGAGCAGGAAGCGGGTACGGCGGACGACGACGTCGATCTGGTGGGTCACCCAGTGGCGGATGAAGGCGTCCAGGCTGAGGGTGCGGGGCACGCCGTCGACGAGGGCGAGCATGTTCGCCGGGAAGTTGTCCTGCAGCTGGGTGTGCTTGTACAGGTTGTTGAGGACGACCTTGGCGACGGCGTCACGCTTGAGCACGATGACGAGGCGCTGGCCGGCGCGGCCGGAGGACTCGTCGCGCATGTCGGCGATGCCCTGGAGGCGCCCGTCGTGGACGAGCGAGGCGATCTTCGTGACGAGGTTGTCCGGGTTGACCTGGTAGGGCAGCTCGGTGACCACGAGGCACTGCCGGCCCTGGATCTCCTCGACGTTGACGACGGCGCGCTGGGTGATGGAGCCGCGGCCGGTGCGGTAGGCGTCCTCGATCCCGCGGCGGCCGAGGATCGTCGCGCCGGTGGGGAAGTCGGGGCCCTTGATGCGCTCCATGAGCGCCTCGAGGAGCTCCTCCTTGCTCGCCTCGGGGTTGTCGAGGAACCACTGGACACCCGACGCGACCTCGCGCAGGTTGTGCGGCGGGATGCGGGTGGCCATGCCAACGGCGATGCCCTCGGACCCGTTGACGAGGAGGTTGGGGAACCGGGCCGGCAGGACGTCCGGCTCCTGGTTCTTGCCGTCGTAGTTGTCGTGGAAGTCGACGGTGGCCTGGTCGATGTCGCGGACCATCTCCATGGCCAGCGGCGCCATCTTGCACTCGGTGTACCGCGGGGCCGCGGCGCCGAGGTTGCCCGCGGAGCCGAAGTTGCCCTGCCCGGCGATGAGCGGGTAGCGCATCGACCACGGCTGCACCAGACGCACGAGGGCGTCGTAGATCGAGGTGTCACCGTGCGGGTGGTACTGCCCCATGACCTCGCCGACGACGCGCGAGCACTTGTTGAACGACGCGTCGGGGCGGTACCCGCCGTCGTACATCGCGTACAGCACGCGGCGGTGGACCGGCTTGAGTCCGTCGCGGACGTCCGGCAGTGCTCGCCCGACGATGACGCTCATCGCGTAGTCGAGGTACGAGCGCTGCATCTCGAGCTTGAGGTCGACCTGCTCGACGTGGTCGATGGGGGGCTGGGTCACTTCGTCCTTCTATCCTTCGGCAGGCAGGGCGGGGCAGGGAGGTCTAGATGTCCAGGAAGCGCACGTCGTGCGCGTTGCGCTGGATGAACTCACGACGGGACTCGACGTCCTCGCCCATGAGCACGGAGAAGACCTCGTCCGCAGCCGCGGCCTCTCCCACCGTGACCTGCCGCAGCGTGCGGGTGTCGGGGTCCATCGTCGTGTCCCACAGCTCCTGCTCGTTCATCTCGCCCAGACCCTTGTAGCGCTGGATCCCGCTGTCCTTGGGGAGTCGCTTGCCGGCCGCGGCGCCCTCGGCGAGGAGGGCGTCCTTCTCGCGGTCGGTGTACACGTACTCGTGCTGCGCGTTGGACCACTTGAGCCGGTAGAGCGGCGGCTGGGCGAGGTAGACGTGACCGCCCTCGATGAGGGGGCGCATGTACCGGAACAGCATGGTGAGCAGCAGCGTGGTGATGTGCTGGCCATCGACGTCGGCGTCGGCCATGAGCACGATCTTGTGGTACCTCAGCTTGGCGATGTCGAAGTCCTCGCCGATGCCGGTGCCGAAGGCGGTGATGAGCGCCTGGATCTCCTGGTTGCCCAGGGCACGGTCGAGACGGGCCTTCTCGACGTTGAGGATCTTCCCGCGCAGCGGCAGGATCGCCTGGTGCTCGGGGTCGCGGCCCTGGACGGCCGAGCCGCCGGCGGAGTCACCCTCGACGATGAAGATCTCGGACTTCGTCGCGTCGCGGCTCGAGCAGTCCTTGAGCTTGCCGGGCATCGAGGCGGACTCGAGGGCACCCTTGCGGCGCGTGGCCTCACGGGCCTTGCGGGCGGCCATCCGCGCCGCCGCGGCCTGCAGGGCCTTACGGATGACGTCCTTGGCCTCGTTCGGGTGCGCGTCGAGCCAGTCGCCGAGGTGGCTGTAGACGACCTGCTGGACGAACGTCCGCGCCTCGGTGTTGCCGAGCTTGGTCTTCG
Source organism: Georgenia sp. Marseille-Q6866 (assembly GCF_965111665.1). NCBI lineage: Bacteria > Bacillati > Actinomycetota > Actinomycetes > Allobogoriellales > Allobogoriellaceae > Georgenia > Georgenia sp. Marseille-Q6866. The sequence continues at coordinate 219,755 of NZ_CBCOOR010000005.1, forward strand.
TCTGGCCCTCGAACTGCGGCTCGCCGAGCTTGATCGAGATGACGGCGGTCAGCCCCTCACGGATGTCGTCCCCGGTGAGGTTGTCGTCCTTGTCCTTGAGGAGTCCCTTGTCCTTGGCGTACCGGTTGATGAGGGAGGTGAGCGCGGAGCGGAAGCCCTCCTCGTGGGTGCCACCCTCGGAGGTGTTGATGGTGTTCGCGTAGGTGTGCACCGACTCGGAGTACGCGCTGGTCCACTGCATGGCGATCTCGAGGGAGATCTGCCGGTCGGTGTCCTCGGACTCGATGTCGATGATCTCGGGATTGACGAGCTCGACCTTCTTCGCCGAGTTGAGGTGCGCGACGTAGTCACGCAGCCCGTTCTCGTACTGGTAGGTGACCTCCCGGCGGCCGGGGTGGGCGTCGTCGGCGGTGCCCTCGTCGTCACCGGTGACCTCGTCTCCTGCATCGGTGACGCCGGCGCGCTCGTCGGTCAGGGTGAGGCGCAGGCCCTTGTTGAGGAACGCCATCTGCTGGAAGCGGGCGCGCAGCGTCTCGAAGTCGAAGTCGGTCGTCTCGAAGATGTCGGCGTTGGGCCAGAACGTCACGGTCGTGCCGGTCCGCTCGGTGCTGCCGACGCGCGCGAGGGGAGCGGTGGGGACGCCGTCCTGGTAGCTCTGGCGCCAGATGTCGCCGGCGCGGTGGACCTCGACGTGCAGCCGCGTGGACAGGGCGTTGACGACGGACACACCCACACCGTGCAGACCGCCGGAGACGGCGTAGCCGCCGCCGCCGAACTTGCCGCCGGCGTGCAGGACGGTGAGGACGACCTCGACGGCCGGCTTGCCCTCGGACTCGACGATGTCCACGGGGATGCCGCGGCCGTCGTCGATGACGCGCACGCCGCCGTCGGGCAGGATCGTCACGTCGATGGTGGTCGCGTGGCCGGCGAGCGCCTCGTCGACGGAGTTGTCGACGACCTCGTAGACGAGGTGGTGCAGGCCGCGCTCACCGGTGGAGCCGATGTACATGCCCGGCCGCTTGCGGACGGCCTCGAGGCCCTCGAGAACGGTGATGTTCGTTGCGTCGTAGCCGGCGTCCTGCTGGCTCGTCCCGGGGCTCGGGGGCATCTCGTCAGCCACTGTCTGGGGCTCTCCTCGTCATTCGTCGCGGCGCAGTACCGCATCGTCGCCTGGTCCGGGACGGTGCACCTGGCACCACAGCTGCCCGGGGGTGTGACTCCAGCCGACACCCCGCGGGCGGGGTCACCCGATTCTACTGCGTGGGGGCCCGAATCACCGCATATCCACAAGTTCATCCACAGTGTGATTGGTCGCCCGCGAGCGCCTCGTGAGCGGGTTCAGCCGTAGGTGTCGCGCGGTCCTCGGCCCCGCACCGATCGCGGCCCGCGCGTCCAGCTCGGTCCACCGGGTCCGCGAATGACGATCTTCTCCACGACGTCCTCACCGACCTCCTCGGCCAGCCGGCGCGCGAGCTGGGGCTGGAGCAGGCGCAGCTGCGTGGCCCAGGCGGTGGAGTCGGCGCGGACGACGAGCACGGACTCGTCGAAGGTCTCGACGACGCAGTGGTCGGCGAGCTGGTCCCCGACGATCTCGCGCCAGCGCCCGACGACGCCGCCCAGGCTCACGGGGGCGGTCCATCCGCGCTCGGTGAGGATCTTGTCGACGATCGGGCCGAGCATCTGCGGGTCGCGGCGGGAGGGGCCGGAGCCGCTGCCGACGTCCCTGAACCCGGGCCCGGGATGGAAGCGGCGCTTGCCGGGGACGGGCCGTCCGGCGGCGGTGCGTCGCAGGCCCTTGGCCGCGGCGGCGGCGCGGGCGCGGGCCAGGGCCTGGCGCGCGGCCGACGACGTCGTCTCCTCCTCCTCCGGCTCCTCGGGCGTCTCGTCACTCACGGGTGACCTCGCCCTTGGTGACTGTGAAGCGCGCCCCGCGCAGCGAGTCGGGGACGTCCTCGGCGACGGCCGCGGTGATGAGGACCTGCTCGGCCCCGCCCACCATGGTCGCCAGCCGCTCGCGCCGACGGACGTCGAGCTCGGCGAAGACGTCGTCGAGGATGAGGACGGGTCCGCCGTCGTCGTCGTCCGAGAGCACGTCGAAGGACGCGAGCCGGAGGGCCAGGGCGTAGGACCACGACTCCCCGTGGCTGGCGTAGCCCTTGGCGGGGAGCCCGCCGAGGGTGAGGACCAGGTCGTCCCGGTGCGGGCCGACGAGGCTCACGCCGCGGTCGATCTCCTTGCTCCGCACGCGGGACATCGCCTCGACGAGCCGTTCCTCGAGCTGGGCCACGTCGGTGAGCGCGCTCTCCTCCTCGGGGCTGGCCTCGCCCTCGCCGTCGACGCCGAGGAGCGCGGAGCGGTAGCCGAGGTGAGCATCGCCCTGACCGGCGCTCACCTGCTCGTAAGCCTGCGCCGTCCGCGGGCGCAGCCGGTGGAGGAGGTCGATGCGGGCGGCGGTGATCTCCGCGCCGGCCGCGGCGAGGTGGCGGTCCCACACGTCGAGGGTGGACAGGTCCGGGCTGGAGCCGCGGCGGCGGGCGGCCCCGGCGGTCTTGAGGAGCGCACCGCGCTGGCGCAGGATCTTGTCGTACTCGCTGCGCACACCGGCCAGCCGCGGGGTGAGGAGCACGAGGAGGTCGTCGAGGAAGCGGCGGCGGGCCTGGGGGTCGCCCTTGACGAGCTCGAGGTCCTCGGGCGCGAAGACGACGCTGCGCACGATGCCCAGGACGTCGCGGGTCCGGCTCACCGGCGCCCGGTTGAGACGTGCCCGGTTGGCCTTGCCCGCGACGATCTCCAGCTCGACGAGGGTCTCGCGTCCTCCGCGGTTGGCCTTGGCCCGCACGACGGCGCCGCCCGTCCCGTGCCGCACGAGCGCGGCGTCGGAGGCGACGCGGTGGCTGGAGAAGGTCCCGAGGTATGCAACGGCCTCGACAATGTTCGTCTTGCCCTGGCCGTTGTGTCCCACGAAGGCGGTGACGCCCGGGTCGAGTGCGAGGACCAGCTCGGTGTAGGAGCGGAAGTCGTGCAGGGAGAGGTTGGAGACGTACATCCTCAGCGCTCGTCGGCGCGACGGACGGCGTGTCCCCCGAACTCCTCGCGGAGGGCGGCGATCGCCTTCATGGCGGGAGACTGCTCCTGCCGGGAGGCGAAGCGGGCGAACAGCGCGGCGGAGATGGTCGGGGCGGGCACGGCGTTGTCGATGGCTTCCTCGAGGGTCCAGCGGCCCTCGCCGGAGTCGTTGGCGTAGTCGTCGACGCTCGCGAGGCCCGGGTCGCCCTCGAGGGCGTCGACGAGCAGCTCGAGGAGCCATGAGCGGACGACGGTGCCGCGCTGCCACGCGCGCAGCACGGCCGCGACGTCGGGGACGAGGTCGGAGCGCGAGGCGATGATCTCGTAGCCCTCGGCGTAGGCCTGCATGAGCCCGTACTCGATGCCGTTGTGCACCATCTTGGAGAAGTGCCCCGCGCCGACCCCGCCGGCGTGGACGAAGCCTTCCTCGCGGGGGCCGTCGGGGCGCAGGGCGTCGAAGATCGGCATCGCGCGCTCGACGTCCTCGGCACTGCCCCCCACCATCGTCCCGTAGCCGTACTCGCGGCCCCACACGCCGCCGGAGATGCCGGCGTCGATGTATCCGATGCCCCGCTTGGCGAGCATGGCCGCGTTGGTCTGGTCGTCGCGGTAGTAGGAGTTGCCGCCCTCGATGACGAGGTCACCGGCGCCCAGACCGGTGGCCAGCTCCTCGAGGACCGACAGGGTGGGTGCACCGGCTGGGACCATGATCCACACGACGCGGTTGCCGGCCGGCAGCGCCGCGGCGAGCTCGGCGAGGGAGGCGACGTCGCTGATCTCCGGGTTGGTGTCGTACCCGGTGACGGTGTGCCCGGCGGCCTCGATGCGCTGGCGCATGTTGCCGCCCATCTTGCCCAGACCAACCATGCCGATGTGCATGTCTGCTCCCCTCGTGGACGGCTGCTGCGAACGTACCCGCAGCGTGGCTACCCGGCGAACCGGATGGGCATGAGGAGGTAGCGGAACTCGTCCTCGCTCTCCCCCTCGGCGCTGCCCTGACCGGTCATGACGGCCGGCTTGCTCGGGTGGGTGAAGGACAGACGCACGAAGTCGGTGGTCAGCGCCCCCAGGCCGTCGAGCAGGTAGTGCGGGTTGAAGGCGGTGACGATGTCCTCGCCGACGAGCGTGGCCTCGAGGACCTCCGAGGCCTGCGCGTCCTCGCCCTGGCCGGCCTCGAGGACGACCTGGCCGTCGGAGAAGCTCAGGCGGATGGGGGTGTTGCGCTCGGCGACGAGCGACACACGGCGGGCGGCCTCGACGAGTGCGGCGGTGGCGACGACGGCGTGCGTGGTCGTCTCGTCCGGGAAGAGACGACGCACCGGCGGGTAGTCACCCTCGACGAGCAGCGAGGTGGTCTGCCGACCGCCGGCGGCGAAGCCGACGAGCGAGGCGGACTCGCCCCCGAGGGCGACGTCGACGCTGCCCGCGCTGGTGAGCGACTTGGCGACGTCGGACAGCGTGCGCGCCCGGACGAGGGCGACGGAGGAGATCGACGGGTCGCTCGGGTGCCAGCTGAGCTCTCGCATCGCGAGGCGGTAGCGGTCGGTGGCCATGAGCGTGAGCTTCTCGCCCTCGATCTCGACGCGGACACCCGTGAGCAGCGGCAGCGTCTCGTCACGGCTCGCGGCGATGCTCACCTGGGCGACGGCCTCGGTGAGGACGTCGGCGTCGATGGTGCCGGAGAGCTCGGGCATCGCCGGCAGCGCCGGGTAGTCCTCCACCGGCATGGTGAGGAGCGTGAACCGGCTGGCGCCGCAGCGGAGCACGACCTTGGTCCCGTCCAGCGTGAGGTCCACGGGCTTGGCCGGGAGGGACTTGGCGATGTCGGCAAGGAGGCGGCCCGAGACGAGCACGACGCCGGCCTCCTCGACCGCCGCCGGGACCGCGGAGCGGGCCGAGACGTCATAGTCGAAGGTCGACAGGGTGAGGGACCCCTCGCTGCTCGCCTCCAGCCGGACACCGGCGAGCACCGGGACCGGCGGGCGCGCGGGAAGGGAGCGAGCTGTCCAGGCGACGGCCTCGGCAAGGACGTCCCGTTCGACCCTGAGCTTCACGATTGTTGACCTCTCTCGGAGCGTGACGGCGCAGCGCATGGTGCTGCGCACGGGAAACCTTACGCGAGTGCACCGACGCTCAGGACGCGAGTGGAGTGCCATCGCCCGGCCAGATCTTGTTATTCACAAGCGATCTGGAAGTGGGGTCTCGTCTTCGTCGTCGGTGGTGTGGACACTGTGGACATCTCACGTCCGTGCAGGTCACGCCGGCAGCCGGGCTGTGTGGGGCGGTGCTGGTCGTCCTGTGGAGGACGGGCCGGAGCAGTGGATTGTTGTCATTGCTCTCGGCGTCATCCACCGACGGGGGATGGTCTGTCCACTGACAAGTTTCCGCTGTCCACGGCAATCCACAGACTTGTCCACAGCTGTGCATTGGGCCGCGGGACACATTTCCTTCGTCCAGCGCCCCCGTACGGCGAGGACCGGCAGGCGCCGCAGTCGCGAGCCGATCACCGTGCCGGGGGCAGCAGAAAGGGACCTGCACGGCGACGTGCCGCCGTCGTGCAGGTCCCTGACGCGTCGAGCAGCTCAGCCGCCGGTGCGGGCCTTCTGCTTGATCCGGTTGGTGAGCTCGGTGACCTGGTTGAAGGTCGAGCGCTTCTCCGCCATCTGCTCGCGGATCTTGCGGTTCGCGTGCATGACCGTCGTGTGGTCGCGGCCACCGAAGAGCTGGCCGATCTTCGGCAGGGACAGCTCGGTGAGCTCGCGGCACAGGTACATGGCGATCTGCCGGGCGTTGACGAGGACACGGGAGCGGTCGGCGCTGCACAGGGCGTCGATCGACACGGAGAAGTAGTCGGCGGTCTGGCCCATGATCAGCGTCGGGGTGATGTCCTCGCCGTCGGTGTCGGTGATGAAGTCCTTGAGGACCATGACCGCGAGCGACTCGTCGACCGGCTGGCGGTTGAGGTTGGCGAAGGCCGTCACGCGGATGAGGGCGCCCTCGAGCTCACGGATGTTCGTCGAGATCCGCGAGGCGATGTAGGAGAGAACGGCGTCGTCGATCTCGAGATTCTCGTTGTTCGCCTTCTTGCGAAGGATGGCGATCCGGGTCTCGAGGTCGGGCGGCTGCACGTCGGTGAGCAGGCCCCACTCGAAGCGGGACCGCATCCGGTCCTCGAAGCCGTTGAGCTGCTTGGGCGCGAGGTCGGAGGTGATGACCACCTGCTTGTTCGCGTTGTGCAGCGTGTTGAAGGTGTGGAAGAACTCCTCCATCGTCTGTTCCTTGCCCTGCAGGAACTGGATGTCGTCGATGAGGAGGACGTCGACCTCTCGGTAGCGACGCTGGAAGGCCTCGGCCTTGTCGTCGCGGATCGAGTTGATGAAGTCGTTGGTGAACTCCTCGGAGTTCACGTAGCGCACGCGGACGCTGGGGTCCAGGCTGCGGGCGTAGTGCCCGATGGCGTGGAGCAGGTGGGTCTTGCCCAGCCCGGAGCCGCCGTAGATGAACAGCGGGTTGTAGGCGCGGGCCGGCGACTCGGCGACAGCGGTCGCAGCTGCGTGGGCGAAGCGGTTGCTCGAGCCGATGACGAAGGTCTCGAAGGTGTACTTCGGGTTGAGCCGAGCGGCGTCCGCCTCGGCGACCGCGGAGGCGCGGCGGGCCGCAGCGCGCGTCTCCTGGGGGTGGGCGGGGCGGGGGCGTCGTCGGGGGTGTCGGCGCTGGGGACGCGGGGCGACGTCTCCTCCAGCGTCGGGTCGACGGTGACCGCGAAGCGGACGGCCGAGCCGAACGCCTCGGTCAGCGCCTCGGTGAGAGCGACGCGGGCCCGGGTCTCGAGGAAGTCCTTGGCGAAGTCGCTGGGGACGGCGAGGAGGAGGGTGCCGTCGACGGCACCGAGGGGGCGGGTGAGGCGGATGAAGGCGCGCTGGGCGCCGCCGATGTCCCCACTCTCGGTGAGGATGTCCACGGCACGTGCCCAGACGTCGGTGATGTCGTCGTTCTCGGGCACAGCGGTCCTCTCTAGCAGCGGGCAGAGCCACGAGTGTCGCACCTTGCCCCTCGATCCACATAGATATCCACAGATGTGCAGAAGGGGCGTGAGGGACGGCATACTCGGACGCTCGGAGGTCGGATTGACCGGCGTTCTCCCGCTCACGTATCGTGGCCAAGCCGTCCTGACGGCTCTTCCGTGGTGCCTGCGCACCGCTTCTGTCATGCGGAGGAGCGGCGCAGCCGCGGATCTGCTGCCCAGCCGCAGCGTAGACAACCGACGTTTTGGAGTACTGCCGTGAGCAAGCGGACTTACCAGCCGAACAACCGGAAGCGTGCCAAGGTGCACGGGTTCCGGCTGCGCATGCGCACGCGCGCCGGGCGCGCCATCCTGGGCGCCCGTCGTCGCAAGGGCCGCGAGAAGCTCTCGGCCTGAGTCGTGCTGCCGCCGCAGCACCGGATGCGTCGGTCTGAGGACTTCACCGACGCGGTGCGCGGTGGTGCTCGCAGCGGCACGAGCCGACTCGTCGTCCACCTTCGGTCCGCCGAGAACGCCGCACCGGCCGCGCCGCGTGCGGGTCTCGTCGTGTCCAAGGCGGTCGGCAACGCGGTGGAGCGCAACCAGGTCAAGCGCCGGCTGCGCGGACTGCTCGCCTCCCGGATCAGCGCCCTGCACGACGGCGACAAGCTCGTCGTGCGGGCGCTTCCGGCTGCCCGCGGGGCGTCGAGCGCGGCGCTCGGGGCGGACCTCGACACGGCGCTGAGCGGTGCGCGCCGCCGAGGAGCGCGACGATGAGCGACCGCCTGAGCGGGCTGCTGGGCCGCGGCCTCGCCCTGCTCGTGCGCGGCTACCAGCTCGTCGTCTCCCCCTGGTTCGGGCCGACGTGCCGTTACTACCCCTCGTGCTCCGCGTACGCGGTGACGTCCTTGCGACGGCACGGTGCGGTGCGCGGGCTCGCTCTCGCCGTCTGGCGACTGCTCCGTTGTAACCCTTGGAGCCGGGGCGGGGTCGACCACGTCCCGCACACCGGCGAGCCGATGCCGTGGTCAAGACGCGACGCACGAGCACGTACCCTCGGTGTAGCTGCCGGTGGGGCGCGTGTGACGGACGCGCCGGAAGACTTCTAGGAGACGACCCGCATGGGTGCCTTTGACACGATCCTGTTCCCCATCAAGTGGGTCGTCGCGTGGATCCTCCACCTCTTCCACGAGCTGTGGACCTTCGTCGGGCTCGACCCGGCCAGCGGATGGACGTGGGCGCTGTCGATCGTCGGGCTGACGGTCCTCATGCGCATCTTCCTCATCCCGCTGTTCTTCAAGCAGATCAAGGCATCTCGCGGCATGCAGGTCCTGCAGCCCGAGCTGCAGAAGCTGCAGAAGAAGTACAAGGGCAAGAACGACCCTGCGTCGCGTCAGCAGATGCAGTCCGAGATGATGGCGCTCTACCAGAAGCACGGGACCAACCCGTTCGCTTCCTGCCTGCCGATCCTCGCGCAGTCCCCCATCTTCTTCGCCCTGTTCCGGGTGCTCTACTCGATGCCGCAGATCGCCGACGGCACCTACCGCGACGGGCAGCCGCTCGGGCCGATCGACCAGGCCGCGGCTTCGCAGTTCCTCGACGCGACGCTGCTCGGGGCGCGACTGTCGCAGTCCTTCCTCGGTGAGGGGGCGACGCTCAACGTCCGGATCCTCACGGCCGTGCTCATCGTCCTCATGTCGGTGACGACGTTCACCACGCAGCGGCAGCTGACGATGAAGAACATGCCGCAGAGCGCGCTGGACAACCCGATGGCCAAGCAGCAGCGCATGCTCATGTACCTGATGCCGCTGATCTTCGCCTTCTCCGGCGTCTACTTCCCGATCGGTGTCCTCATCTACTGGCTCACGACGAACCTGTGGACGATGGGCCAGCAGTTCTACACCATCCGCAAGATGCCGGCAGCGGGTTCCGAGGCCGAGAAGCGCTTCAAGGAGCGTGAGCGCGCGAAGCTCGAGCGCAAGGCCGCCCGCAAGGGTGTGCCGGTGGAGGAGCTCCTCCCCGAGCCGCCGGAGCCGGAGCGTCCGGTGCAGCGTGGGCAGCGCGTCCAGCCCAAGCGCAAGGACCGCCAGCGTCGGCCGGGCACCCCGGGAGCACCCGGCTCCGAGGCACAGACCGGGGCCAGTGCGGCATCCCCCGACGACGCGGCCGAGACGGAGACGACGGAGACGACGGAGACGCCGGCAGCTGCTGCTGCGCCGGGCGGCGGGAAGACCCCCCAGCAGCGCGCTGCCGAGCGTCACGCGAAGCGAGCGGCCCAGCGTCGGGCCGAGATCGAGCGCCGTGGCAAGGGCCCCGGCAAGCCGAGCAAGTAGAGACCTGTTCAGTGCCCGGGGCGACGGGCCGAGAGAGAAGGATCAACCCGTGAGCGAGCAAGACGTGCAGACCGACGACACGACGTCGGAGCAGGGCGCGACGACGGCTGAGACGACGTCCACCGAGCGCACCGCCGCGCCGACGAGCCTGAAGCGCCTCGAGGAGGAGGGCGAGATCGCTGCCGACTACCTTGAGGAGCTCCTCGACATCGCGGACCTCGACGGCGACATCGACCTCTCGATCGACCATGGCCGAGCCGCGGTGGAGATCGTCAACGAGGGTGGCTCCGACAGGGAGCTCCAGCGGCTCGTGGGCAAGGACGGTGAGGTCCTCGACGCGCTCCAGGAGCTGACCCGGCTCGCGGTCCAGGCTCGGACGGGCGAGCGCAGCCGGCTCATGCTCGACATCGCCGGCCACCGTCGTGGACGCCGTGCAGAGCTGACCGCCGTGGCTGAGGAAGCCATCACGAAGGTCAAGGCGGGAGCAGGCAAGGTGTCGCTCGAGCCGATGAACCCCTTCGAGCGGAAGGTCGTACATGATGCCGTCGCTGCCGCCGGACTGGTCAGCGACTCCGAGGGTGTCGAGCCCAACCGGCACGTTGTCATCTCTCAGGCGTAATCGGCACCTGTAGATGACTAACTCCGAAGGTGGCGCGGCCGTCGAGCCTGTCCCGGACTCGGCGGCTGGTGTCTTCGGTGACGCGTGGCCCCAGGTGGAGCAGTTCGCTGCGCTCCTCGTCGCCGAGGGTGAGCTCCGCGGTCTGATCGGTCCCCGCGAGCTTCCCAGGCTGTGGACGCGACACCTGCTCAACTCGAGTGCTGTCGCTCCGTTCGTGCCCGAGGGTGTGCGCTTCGCCGACGTCGGCTCCGGGGCTGGCTTCCCTGGCGTCGTTGTCGCGATCATGCGGCCCGATCTCGATGTGTACCTCATCGAGCCGATGGAGCGGCGTACCACCTGGCTCGAGGACGTCACCCGCGAGCTGTCGCTCGCCAATGTCACCGTGGTGCGCGCACGCGCTGAGGAGCTGCACGGCGCGGCGAGCTACGACGTGGTGAGTGCCCGCGCGGTGGCGGCCCTCAAGAAGCTCGTCCCATGGGTGGCACCCTTGATCGCTCCCGGCGGCCGGCTCGTGGCGCTCAAGGGCGAACGTGCTGCGCTCGAGGTGACCGAGGCGGAGAAGGTGCTGCGCAAGCACAATTTGCGGGAAGCCTCAGTGCAGGAGGTCATCGTGCCGGGAACTGACGAGCCGACAAGGATTGTGACCGCGGAACGGCTGGGCTGATTCGCCCACCGACCCCCTATGCTGACGCGCGGTAGTGGCGTCGTATGCGCTCGCCCGCGCCAGCGGCCTCGCCCTGTGTTTCACGTGAAACAGACCGATGTGCGGTACCTCTGGCCCTTACCTGAGGTCCGCTCCTCCCGGTGCCGCGCAGTGGTTGGTTTGGGCCGGCGCGCCGTGCGGTCGTTCGTTGGCTACAGTCAGCGCAAGCCTTCCGGAACGCATGGTTGCAGCGCCCCCCGCCGTGCGTAAGTCACGCTCCGATGGTCGGTGCGCACCTGCATAGTCTCTCGCTCACGGAATGTGTAGGTGTTTCACGTGAAACGCCACCCTCACGAGCTGTTGGTGGGGCGGGCCCCGGCAGCCTGCAACGAATCCAACACCAGAGGCCCCCACTTCGCATAGTGGAGCCGTTGCGGTGGCCGGTGCCCGCGGCCGCGGCCCGAACATTCGGCTGCAAGGCCAAGTGCGCCCTCATGTCCTGGGCGAGGGCGGGTGCCTGCCGTTCTGCTTCACCGGTGTGGCGGAGGTCCGTTCCGTGTGTCGCCTGCATTGCGATCGTTCGGCTCCTGCAGCGGTGTGGGCGCAACCCATCGTCCGTCGTCGTTCGCCACCACGCACGCCAGCGGCTGCCCGACGCAGGTCCGCCGGACCCGTTTCACGTGAAACGATCCGAGGCAAGGGCGCCCGACCGCGCGAAAGCTGCGGTGGTCGCCAGCCCACCAGTATGCCGCTCCGCGTGTCCGCGGGCCGCATGGGTAGCTCGCCTCGGGCTGCGGAGCCACTCGGCGCCGGGCCGGCACCACCGGTTCACCAATCATCGATGCGTTGTGCCGATCCGCCTTCCAGTCCCTGTTCGTGACGCGCGCTTCGTCACTAGGGGGCACCGTCGGCCCGTCCGGACCGCGGCGCGTGCCGGGGCTCAGATGTCCGCCTCCGTCCGAAGTGCTGCTGCGGATGCCAATCTCGCTGTGCATCCTCGCGAAGTGCGGGCGCCCCAGACCATCGACGCGCGACGGCTCGGCGCGCGAGTGTTTCACGTGAAACGGCCGCGCCTTGATGTCGGGACACACCGGCACCGGATCGTCGTAGACCGGGCGGGACGCGAGCCGCGGACATCCGTACACACGACCCTGTACGCCGCTGTGGGCGTGTGACGTATGGACGCGGGCTGACATACCTTCGGAACGTGACTCCCGACGCCGGACAAACCCGACAACGTACCGATGTTTCACGTGGAACGGCGCCCATGTCTCCAGCAGTCACGCGCGTGTCCGGGAGGTGGGCAGGTAGGGCGACTTGAGCACGTCGTCCAAGGGGGCGTGACGCGCCTAGACAAGTCGGGTGTTCCACGTGGAACCTCATCTCGGTCGCCCTTACCGGCAGAAGGCCGATATGGGCCGCTGAGCACCTGAGGTACCTGTGGTGCCAGCACGCCACGGAGGCAGTAGCGCGTCGGCACGGCGCTACGTGACTGCGGCGGAACTCCGCCGCCAGCAAGGATGGTGCGGTCCTCACGTGTCGGTGCGTAATCTACGTCCTCTTCGGGCGTCGAGCCGGGTAGTCGCCCGGGTCTGGGCCTTGCGGGCGCCGGCTACGCCTGGGTCCCCCGGGAAGTACGGCCTCGCGCATGGCGTTGCGCACTGCGATCTGACCGCGCCCCGCGCGACGCTAGTGGCGGATTTCTGGCTAAGGTGCGGCAAACGCCCTCGAGTCTTGTCCTTCGGCTGCCGTTTGAGCCGCCGCCGCGAAGGCTCGTCGAGCCTGCGGGCTCAGCGGGAGTTTCACGTGGAACGCTGCAGACGGCGTGTTTCACGCAATCCTGGTGTATGACCGGGCTGCGCACACAGACCGGCCTGCGATGGGTAGCTGTCGGGATGGCACTGAGCGGTCGGTGTCGGGCGACGGCCGCCGCGCCGTTTCACGTGAAACCGGAACGTCCGAGGCACGCGCATCCACAGCTGAGCGCGTCGGTGCACGGAGTCTCTGTCGCCCCGGGATAGGCTACGAACAGGCGCAACAACTGCGATTCGAGGGGTACGTGTGACGGAGTCGGACGACACGGCCGCGACGGCAAACGGGGCCGTAGCGAGCGATCAGCAGGACCACGCAGCACGGAGCCTCCTTGGTGGGCTGGGCGATTTTGACGACTCCACCCCGCTGGCTGCTCAGCTGGCAGAGGACGCGCGGAGGAGAATCTCGCTGGAGGGGAAGACCTTTCCCCGACCCCGCGAGACCCGGATCCTCACCGTGGCGAACCAGAAGGGCGGCGTCGGCAAGACGACCACGACGGTCAACCTCGCCGCGGCCCTGGCGACGGGGGGCCTGCAGGTCCTCGTTATCGACAACGACCCTCAGGGCAACGCGTCCACTGCCCTGGGCATCGACCACCACGCCGGCACGCCGTCGACCTACGACGTGCTCATCGACGACGTACCGTTCGTCGAGGTCATTCAGCCATGCCCGGACGTCGAGGGACTCTTCTGCGCGCCGGCCACGATCGACCTGTCCGGTGCTGAGATCGAGCTCGTCTCCATGGTCGCGCGCGAGAACCGGCTGCGGAACGCCATCTCGACGCTGTTAGCAGGTCAGAGTGACGAGCAGCGGTACGACTACATCTTCATCGACTGCCCACCGAGCCTCGGACTCCTCACCGTCAACGCGTTCGTCGCCGCGCGTGAGGTGCTCATCCCGATCCAGTCCGAGTACTACGCACTCGAGGGACTGAGCCAGCTGCTTCGCAACATCGAGCTGATCCGCGGGCACCTCAACCCTACGCTACATGTGTCGACGATCCTGCTCACGATGTTCGACAAGCGGACCAACCTGTCGCGACAGGTCGCGGACGAGGTCCACACGCACTTCCCTCAGCAGACCCTCGAGATCTCGATCCCGAGGTCGGTGAGGATCTCCGAAGCCCCGTCCTACGGGCAGACGGTTCTCACCTACGACCCGGGCTCCACCGGCGCGCTCGCCTACCGGGCGGCTGCCCAGGAGATCGCGTCGCGCGCCGAGACCGCCAGCACCACCCCATCAGCAGAGCCCAGCGGGGCGCACCGTACGGAGGATGTCCATGAGTGAGAAGCGACGCGGCCTTGGCAAGGGCCTCGGTGCGCTGATTCCGAACGCGCCCACAGAGGGCCGGCCGGTGGACGTCTTCTTCCCCGACCAGCGGACCGAGCGCAGCCCGAAGCCGGCCCAGGCGACCGCACCGGCAGCCGAGCCCCAGGCAACCACGACCCCCGCGCCGACCACGCGGAGGACGGGCGCTACCGGCGCGACGTCCACCAAGGCCGCCCCGAAGTCACGTAAGCGGGCCTCCATCCCCAAGGACACGGTCAACCCGCGTCGCAAGGCGGCCACGGAGGCCCCCAGCGCCGCCACGCCGGCCCCGCCGGAGCCGCAGCCCGAGCCCGTGGTGGAGGAGGAGCCGGCAGCGCCGGCCGCGGCGACGAGCGAGGACTCGCTCGTCCCGGTCCCGGGCGCCACCTTCGCCGAGATCGCGGTCGACGACGTCGTCGCGAACCGCCGGCAGCCGCGGCAGGTCTTCGACGAGGACGAGCTCGAGGAGCTTGCTGCGTCGATCCGTGAGGTGGGCGTGCTCCAGCCCATCGTCGTGCGCTCCCTGCCCGAGGGCGAGGAGGCACGCTACGAGCTCATCATGGGCGAGCGGCGCTGGCGCGCGTCCCAGCTCGCCGGGAACACGACCGTCCCGGCCATCATCCGTGAGGTCGAGGACGACGACCTCCTGCGTGACGCCCTCCTGGAGAACCTCCACCGGGCGCAGCTCAACCCCCTCGAGGAGGCCGCCGCCTACCAGCAGCTGCTCGAGGACTTCTCCTGCACCCACGAGGAGCTCGCCTCCCGGATCGCCCGCTCACGGCCGCAGATCTCCAACACGCTGCGCCTGCTCAAGCTGCCCCCGCTCGTGCAGCGGAGGGTGGCTGCCGGGATCCTCTCGGCGGGCCACGCCCGTGCCCTCCTGGGCCTGTCCGATCCGGCCGCCATGGAGCGGCTGGCCCAGCGCATCGTCGCCGAGGGACTGAGCGTCCGTACCACCGAGGAGATCGTCGCCCTCGGTGACGAGCCCACGGCACCGGAGATGCGTCGTCGTCCGCGGAGCGGTGCCTACACCGCCGAGCTCAACGAGATCGCCACGCGGCTGTCGGACCGTTTCGACACCCGGGTGAAGATCGGCATGGGCCAGCGCAAGGGCAAGATCAACATCGAGTTCGCCAGCATCGAGGACCTCAACCGGATCCTCGACGTGCTCGCCCCCTCCGTGGAGCGGCCGCGCCTCGACGACGCCGCCTCCTGAGCCCCGTCGCGTCCCCTCCTGACCCGGAGGGGACGCGGGGCCTCAGGAGCGGGCAGCGGCGGTGCGGACGAGCTCGACGAGGAGCTCGGTGAAGCTGGGCCCGCCCTGCGCGGCCCAGGCCTGCGCGGCCTGGGGGTACAGCGAGGTCTCCGTCATCCCCGGGGCGACGTTCATGTCGAGGAACCAGGGCGTGCCCTCCGCGTCGACGACGAGATCGGTCCGGGACAGGTCCCGCAGGCCCAGCGCCCGGTGGGCGGCCACCGCGGCGTCGCAGGCCGCCTGCGTGGTCGCCGCATCCAGGCGCGCGGGGACGAAGTACTCGGTGCGCCCGGCGTTGTAGCGCGCGTCGTAGTCGTAGGGGCCGTCGGTGACGATCTCGACCGGCGGGAGCGCCACCGGTCCGTCCGCCGTCTCGACGACGGACACCGCCACCTCCGTCCCCAGGACCGCCCGCTCGACGAGCGCGGCGTTGCCGTAGGAGAAGCAGGCGACCATGGCGTCGGGCAGGTCCTCGGCGCGCTCGACGACGGTGACGCCCAGCGCCGATCCGCCGTCCTCGGGCTTCACCACGAGAGGCAGCCCGAGCCCGGCAAGAGCGGTGGACAGCACGGGGGCCGACCCGATCTCGTGGAAGAGCCCGCGGGGCAGGGTGACGAAGGCCGGCGTGGCGACGCCGGCGGCCGCGACGATCGCCTTGGCGACCGGCTTGCGGGAGGCCAGCCGGCACGGGCCGGAGGAGCTGCCCACGTAGGGGATGTCGAGGAGCTCGAGCAGCCCCCGGATGGAGCCGTCCTCCCCGGTGGAGCCGTGGACGAGCGGGAGGACGACGTCGGGACGGTCCTCCCGCAGGGTGGGCAGCAGCTCGGCGTCGAGGTCCCGCACCTCCACGGTGAGGCCGGCGTCCCGCAGGAGCTGGGCCACGCGGCGTCCCGAGCGCAGCGACACGTCACGCTCGTGGGACAGGCCGCCGGCGAGGACGAGGACGCGCAGGTCTGCAGGCACGGTCTCGGCAGTGGTCATGGTGGCTCCGCTCTGTGTCAGGCCTGGTCGGGGCTCGGGGTGTCGACGAGGTGCTCGCCCTGGGCACGGGTCCCGGCCGTCCCGAACATCTCGGTGAGCTCGAGCTCGGCCCGCACCACGCCCGCCAGGCGCCGCACACCCTCACGGATGCGCTCCGGCGTCGGGTAGCAGAAGGACAGCCGCATGTGGTCCGCGCCCTGGCCGTCGGCGTAGAACGCGGTGCCGGAGACGTAGGCGACGAGGTTGGTGACGGCGCGGGGCAGCATCGCCTTGGCGTCCAGGCCCGGCGGCAGGGTCACCCAGGTGTAGAAGCCGCCGGCGGGGACGGTCCAGCGCGCCTCGGGCAGGTACTCCGTGAGCGCCGACATCATCGAGTCGCGACGGGTGCGGTACTCCTCGCGGAACTGCTTGACCTGCCCGTACCAGTCGTAGCCCTCGAGGTAGGAGGTGATCGACAGCTGGCTGAACCGGGAGGGGGACAGGATGGCCGCCTCGCTCGCCAGGACGAGCTTCTCGCGGACCGCGTGCGGCGCAGCCGCCCAGCCCACGCGGTAGCCCGGCGCGAAGGTCTTGGAGAAGGAGCCGAGGTACACGACGCCGTCGGGGTTGTAGCTCTTGAGCGAGGGCAGCGGGTCGCCGTCGAAGCCGAGCAGGCCGTAGGGGTTGTCCTCGAGGATGAGGACGCCGTGACGGCGGCAGATCTCCACGACCTGCGGGCGCCGCTCCTCCGTGAGCGTGACACCGGCGGGGTTGTGGAAGTTCGGGACCGTGTAGAGCATCTTGACGCGGCGTCCCTCGGCGGCCAGGCGCCGCAGGGTCGACTCCAGCTCCTCGGGGACGAGCCCGTGCTCGTCCATGGGGACGTGGACGATGTCGGCCTGGTAGGCACGGAAGACGCCCAGCGCCCCCACGTAGCTGGGGGCCTCGGCGACGATGACGTCACCGGGGTCGATGAAGACCTCGGTGACGAGGTCCAGCGCCTGCTGCGACCCGGTGGTGACGACGACGTCGTCCGGGTGGGCGTGGACGTGGTCGTAGCGCATGACCTCGACGATCTGCTCGCGCATGGCGACCTCGCCCTGGCCGCTGCCGTACTGCAGCGCCTCCGGCCCGCGGTCGCGGAGCAGCTTGGCCGTCATGTCGGCGAGGAAGTCGATCGGCAGGCCGGAGATGTTCGGCATGCCCCCGGCCAGCGAGACGACCTCGGGGCGGCTGGCGACGGCGAAGAGTGCCCGGATCTCCGAGGAGCGCATCCCGTGGGCGCGCTCGGCGTAGGAGTCGAACCACGGGTCCAGCCGTGTTCCGGCGGCGGCAGGGCGCCCGCCGGGGGTCCGGGGCTCGGGGTTCGTCATGTGGGTGCCTCCTCCTGCGCGCTCGTCGACGCGTGTGCCAGGCTACGCCGCGCGCGGGGCGCTCCGGCGCACCCGCTCAGGGAACGAGCGTGGCTAGCTGGGCCGCGAGGGCCGGCTTGGGCCGGGCCCCGACCAGCGAGGACACCGGCTCACCGTCCCGGAAGAGGATCATCGTGGGCAGGGAGACGATGCCGTAGGTCTGCATCGTGTCGGGGTTCTCGTCGACGTCCAGGGCGACGACGCGCAGCCGGTCCCCGTACTCGACGGCGAGCTCGGAGAGCACCGGCGCGAGCTTGAGGCAGGGCTGGCACCACGATGCCCAGAAGTCGACGAGGACCGGACCGGAGGCGCCCAGCACCTCGGTGGCAAAGGTGTCGTCCGTCACCTGCGCCACCGAGGGGGAGGAGGGCCTCACAGCGAGACGGCGCCCTGCGGGGTCTGGGACGCGTCGGTGGCCGGCTCTGCGGCCTCGCCCAGGGCGGCGAGGTAGCGCTCGGCGTCCAGGGCCGCGGCGCAGCCCGTGCCGGCCGCCGTGATGGCCTGGCGGTAGGTGTGGTCCACGGCGTCGCCGCAGGCGAAGACGCCGGGGACGCTCGTGGCGGTGGAGGGGGAGGTGACGACGATGTAGCCGCTGTCGTCGAGCTCCACCTGGCCGACGAGCATGTCGGTGCGGGGCACGTGGCCGATCGCGACGAACAGGCCTGTCGCGTCCATCGGCCGCTCCTCACCGGTGACGGTGTCGCGCAGGGTGAGGCCGGTGACCTTGTCGGTGCCGTGGATGGCGGTGATCTCGCTGTTCCACGCGAACTCGATCTTCGGGTTCGACATCGCGCGGTCGGCCATGATCTTCGAGGCCCGCAGCTCGTCGCGGCGGTGGACGACGGTCACCTTGGAGGCGAACTTCGTGAGGAAGGTGGCCTCCTCCATCGCGCTGTCCCCACCGCCGGCGACGACGATGTGCTGGTCGCGGAAGAAGAAGCCGTCGCAGGTGGCGCAGTAGGAGACGCCGCGCCCGCCGAGGGTCTTCTCGCCCTCCAGGCCCAGCTCCTTGTAGGCCGAGCCGTTGGCGAGGATGACCGCGCGGGCCCGGTAGGTGTCGCCCTCCGCCGTCGTCACCGTCTTGACCTCACCGGTGAGGTCGACGGAGGTGGCGTCGTCGTAGATGACCGTGGCGCCGAACTTCTCGGCCTGGGTCTGCATCTTGTCCATGAGCTCGGGGCCCATGACGCCCTCGGGGAAGCCGGGGAAGTTCTCGACCTCGGTCGTGTTCATCAGCGCGCCGCCGGCGGTGACGGCGCCGGCGATGACGACGGGCGCGAGGTTGGCGCGGGCGGCGTAGATCGCGGCGGTGTAGCCGGCGGGGCCGGAACCGACGATGACGACCTCGTGCAGGGTGGTCGGGGTGGTGCTCGTCATGGGAGTCCTTCGTCGCTCGGGGGTGCTGCTCGGGTCAAGGCGCGGAGGCGCGGATTTGTTCCGGGCTCACTCGACGGTGAGCTCGGCGAGCTCGATGCGGTTGCGGCCGTCGGAGTCGGCCACGGGCAGGGAGGTGAACCACAGGACGATGCTGTCCGTCTCGACCGGCTCGTCGAAGGCGAAGGTCGTGTCCGGGCCCATCTCGCCGGAGGCGAGGACGTCGCCCTCGGTCGGCTCGTCGGGGCTGGTGGCGCGGATCTCGACGTTGCCGCCCTCGCCCATGAGGTCCATGGTGACCGAGGAGACGAGGGCGGCCTCCTCGAGCTCGACGTGGAGGCCGATGCCGGACTTCATCCCGTACTGCGGGTCGACGTAGGAGCGCGAGCGCCAGTACGTGTCGCTGTCGCCGTCGAGGGCCTGCGGGGTGAGCTCGGGGTTCTCCGCGCCGTCGCCCTCGGGGTCGAGGGGGGCGAGGGAGGCGACGGCGGGCGGCTCGGCCGGGGTCGTCTCCTCCGGTGCCGGGGTGGTCTCGGGCTCCGTGGCGGGCTCGGTCTCCTCCGGGCTCGCCGGGGCCTCGGTGGTGGCCGCGGGCGGGGCGACGTAGTCCTCCGGCTCGGCGGTGAGGGTGCGGAAGGCGATGATCCCGCCGATGAGGAGTGCGACGAGGGCGACGGCGAGGACGATCGGCGTCGGGTCCAGGCGCCTCTCGCGGAAGGGGACGGGGGCGCCCGGCTCACGCTCCGGCTCCTCGGCGACGACCGACTCCCACGAGCGGTCCTGCGCCGGCTCCGGTGCCGCCGCGACGCGCTCGGGGCGCGGCTCGGCGGGCGGGTCGGACGGGACGCGGCCGTGCTCGAGAGCGGCGCGCACGTCCGCCTCACGGGTCTTCGCGAGCTCCTCCTCGGCGCGGGCCTCGCGCTCGGCGGCGCGTGCCGCGGCGGCGGCGGAGACCTTCCCGGCACCCGCGGACACACGCCGGCGCACGGCGTCCACGCCCTTGCGGGTGCTGTCCGCGACGGTCGCTGCCGCCCCGCCGACGCCCGCGCCGATGGCGGCGGTGACGACCGAGCCGCGCGGGTGGCGGGCGGCGTGGGGGCGGCGGCGTCGTCGTCCTCGGGGGCGACGACGGCGGTGAAGTCCGCGGGGGCGCCGGCCCCGCTCGGCACGGGCGCGGCTGCCAGTCCGTGGTGTCCAGGGCCGGCTGGCGTGCCTGGTCGGGGGTGTCGGCGACGACGTCGTCGAAGGAGGGCTGCGTGGGCGCCGGCTCGACGGCCGGCTCCGCGGCGGCGGCCGGGTCGGCGGGCTCGAGGTCGGCGGCCGTCCCGTCGGCGGGCTCGACGACGGCGAGGGCCTCGTCCACGGACGCGGACTCGGGCGGCTCCGCGGCGGGCTCCGGCTCCTCCACGGGTGCCGGCGTCGGGACGACGGGCGCGGAGGGCACGGCAGGGGCGGAGGGCGTGGCGGCGGCCGCGACGGCCCCCACCCCGGCGCCCGCACCGAGGGATCCGGCGAGCGGCCACACCGGGTGGTCGCTGGTCAGCGCCTCGACGTTGATGTCGCGCCACGGCGCGAGCTCCCGGATGAGCTCGCTCGGGGTGCGCGGGCCCTCGCCGGCGAAGGTCCGGGTGCACAGCGCATCGAGGTCCGCGGGCACGTCGGCGCGCAGGCTGCTCGGCGCGACCGGGACGCCGCCGACGAGCGGCGCGGGCGGGACCTGACGGGCCAGCTCGGGTCCGCCGTCGGGCTCGGGCCAGGTGCCGGTGAGGGCGAGGTAGAGCAGCCGGACCAGGCCGAGGGTGTCGACCCGGGCGGCGGAGAGGGGGTCGTGGTCGACGCCGAGGTAGGCCGCGGCCACACCGAGGCCACCGAGGCGGACCTGGCCGTCGGCGGTGACGTGGACGGCCGAGGGCAGGAGGACGAGGTGGTGGACCCCGCGGCGGCGGGCGGCCTCGAGGGCGCTGGCGACCTCGCCGACGACGGCGCGGGCCTGCTCGGGCGCCATCGGACCGCTCGTGGCGAGCTCGGCGAGCGAGGGCCCGCCGGCGACGTCGGTGACGACGAAGGCGTGGCCCTCGTGGGCGCCGACGTCGAGCACCCGCTCGAGGCGGGGGTCGTCGACGAGGGCGGCGCGCCGCGCGGCGTCGAGGGTCTCGGCGGAGGCGCCGGTGGTCGAGGGGAGCACGAGGGCGCGGACCTCGCGCTCGAGGATCTCGTCGCGGCCGTGCCACAGCGCGGTGGCGGGCAGCACGGGCGTGGTCTCCCGGCCGAGGAGGTAGCGCCCGGACAGCAGCGTGCCCTGGTCCAGCGTCGGTGCGGTGCCCGGTGCGTGCTCGTCCAGCGTCCTGCTCCCTCTGTCCGGGCCCGGTCCCGGGCCCCCGTCGTCGGGCCCCATCGTACGTGCGGGCGCCTCGCCGGCCCCCGCCCACCGGCGCAGACCCGGCACGCGTCCCGCGAGCTTCCGCAGCACCCGCAGGGCGGGGTCGAGGATGACGTCGAGCTCGGAGACCTTGAGCAGGCGCAGGAGGAGGAGGTAGCCCAGCCCCATGAGGCCACCGACGAGGGCCACCTTGAGCAGCGACTGGAACGCGCGCGCGATGTCGGCCTGCGCCGTCGAGACGGGCCCGATGAGGTGGAGGAGCAGCCAGCCGAGCAGGAGCGGGGGCGTGGCGGCGAGGACGATCCGCAGGTGGCTGCGCAGCACCCGCCCGCCGTCGAGGCTCGGCAGCTTGAGCCGCAGCGCGAGGTAGGCGATGACCGACCCGACGATGTTGGAGGCCGCCGTGGCCACCGCGGCGCCCACGAGCCACCACTCCGGGGGCAGCAGCATCGACACGAGGCAGCCGACGACGACGAGCGCGGTCAGCGGGATCTGCAGCTTGAAGAGGGACTTCGTGTCCTCGAAGGCGTAGTAGACCCGCTGGATCATCGTGAAGGCGCCGAGCGCCGCGATGCCACCGAGGAGGGCGACGAGCACCCGCGCGATGCCCCGTGCCTCCGGGATCGTCGTCGTCATGTACGCCGCTTGGACGAGCGGCACGGCGAGGACGGCGAGGGCGCCGCTGGCGAAGACCGTGAACACCGCGATCGTCCGCAGCCCGAGGGAGAGGTCGTCGCGGACCTTGGCGGTGTCCCCGGAGGCCGCGTAGCCGGAGACGCGGGTGAACAGCGCCGTGACGAGCGAGACGGTGATGAGCGACTGCGGCAGGAGGTAGAGGAAGTTCGCGTTGTCCCAGGCCGCGTTGCCGGGGGCGAAGCCCTCACCGCGGTCCGCGGCGGCCGCCGCGAGGTTGGAGATCGCGATGAAGCCGAGCTGGGCGACGAGGAGGCTGGCGAAGGCCCAGGTCGCGACCTTGCTCGCCCGCCCCAGGCCCGAGCCGCGCAGCCCCCAGCGCGGGCGGAAGCGGAAGCCCGAGCGGTACAGCGGCACGATGAGGATGAGGGCCTGGAGGGCGACGCCGAGCGTCGCCGTCCCGCCGATGACGCCGATACGCAGGCCGCTCCACGCCGTCGGGTCCTCGTGGGCGCCCGTGGCGCGGCCGCCGAAGATGACGATGTAGGCGACGAGGCCGACGAGCGCGATGACGTTGTTGAGGGCCGGCGCCCACATGTAGGGCCCGAAGTTGCCGCGCGCGTTGAGCACCTGCCCCAGCAGCGTGTACATGCCGTAGAAGAAGAGCTGCGGCACGCACCACAGGGCGAAGGCGACGGCGATGTCGAACCACGCCGGGTCCAGCTCGGAGGCGTAGACGGTGACGAGGACGCCCGCGCCGGCCGTGAGGAGCACGGTGAGCCCGAGCAGGGCGGCGCCGGCGATGGTGAGGAGCCGGTTGACGTACTCGTCGCCGCCGTCGCGCTGCTTCATCGCGCGGACGATCTGCGGGACGAGGATCGCGTTGAGGACGCCGCCCGCGACGAGCATGTAGACGACGTTCGGGAGCTTGTTGGCCACCGAGAAGGAGTTCGCGGCGCCGGTCAGGCCGATCGCGCCGATGAGGGCGATGTTGCGCAGCAGTCCGAGCACCCGCGAGACGAGCGTGCCGGTGAACATGACCGCTGCCGACCCGGCCAGGCCGCGACGTTCCTCGCTCACGTGGTGGTCTCCTCCGGAAGGGGTTCGGACTCACCGAGGCGTCCGCGGCGGCGCGCGCGGCGCACCGTCCGCACGAGCCCGGCGACGAGCATGATGACGAGCAGGCCGGCGGCGACGGCGGTGCCCACGGTCTCCCAGTCGGCGCGCACGCGCACCCGGATCTCGGTGGGCTCGTCGATGGGCGCGCCGTCGGGAGCCGCGAGGACGACGTCGACGACGACGTCGCCGCTGCCGACGGCGTGGACCGGCACCTGCGCCGTCGCCGACTGCTGGGCCGGGATCTCGAGGGTGACCTCGTCGTCGGCGACGAGCCGCGGGTCGCGCGGGCTGAGCCGCACGACGACGGTCGCGGGCCGGGACATCTCGTTGGTGACGGCGACGGGGATGTGCGCCGTGTCGTTGATGAGGTTTAGCGTGCTGCCGGGGCGGGCGGCGACGAGGCCGCGGCGCGCCTCGGAGGCCTCCTCGGCGGCGGCGACGAGCTCGGCGCGGGTGGCCGGCAGCTCCCGCCACGCCGCCGAGGTGACCTCGAGCAGCGCGGTGCGGACCGGGTCGACGAGCGCCTCCGGCTCCTCGAGAACCCCGGCGAAGGCGCTGGTCTGCGTGAGGACGTCCGACACGCGCGCGAGCTCGCCGGCGCCGACCTCGCCGTCCTCGACGACCGTCTCGGGCAGGTTCTCGCGCTCGACCTCCGGGGCCTCGCGCTCGAGCATCTCCGTGAGCCCCACCCGCTCCAGCCACGGGGCCTGGGCCAGGGCGGTGAGCTGGTCGGCGAGGAGCTCGGGGTCCCCGGTGAAGTCGCGGGGCACGGTGAGGAGGAGGTCGCGGCGGTCCGCCGGGCGCTCGCGGGTGACGACCGCCGTCTCGGCGAGGAGGTACTGGCGCGCGGTGACGGGATCGAGCTCGACGGGCGCCTGCTCCGGGTCCACCGGCAGCAGCGTCCCGGAGAGCAGCGCGGAGAGCCGCTCGTCGGTGAGGACGGCGGGCAGCGTCGTGCCGTCGACGGCGACGTCGGCCCGTGCGGACGGGGTGTAGGTGAGCTGGGAGGTGAGCGCCAGGCCGCTGCTCGGCAGCACGACGGCGGCCGCGCCGGCCTCGGAGAGCGCGGTGACGGTGTCGGCGTCGGGCGTCTGCGCCGCGGGCCACGCCAGGCCCGTGTCGGCGCTGAGCCCGACGTCCTCGAGCGCGGTGTCACGGGCGGCCGTCACGTCGTCGAGGAGGTCGGTGCGGCCCGCGTGGGTGAGCGCGGCGGCGTCGGCGTCCGCCCACAGGAGGGCGTGGACGGCGCGGCCGGGGGCGTCGGCGAAGTCGCCGACGGTGGTGCGCAGGACCGTCTTCGGCGCCGTCGCGGGCGTCGTGGGCTCCTCGGTCGGCTCCTCGTCGGCCGGCTCACCGGCCGTGAGGTCGACGACGGCGGGCACGTCGACGAGGAGGGAGGGGTCGACGGCGAGGTCGACGGCCGGGCGGTCCAGCGCGTCGAGGAGCGGCTCGAGGCGCTCGGCGGCGACGACGTCCAGGCGGGTGCCGGTCTCCTGCGCGGCGGCGCGCTCCGGCGCGGAGGGGGCGGCGGCGGCGAGGACGGCCAGCGGCATCGTCTCGACCTCGATGTCCGGCCACCACAGGAGGAAGCTGCGGGCGGCCGCGACGTCGGTGAGGACGGGGACGTCGGCGTCGTGGGCGGTGACCTCGAGGCCGCGCGGCCCCCAGCCGCTGTAGGTGGCGGCGAAGGGCACCGCGTCCGCGGGGACGGTGAGGGTGAAGTCGACCGTCGCGCCGGCCGGCACGGGGTCCTCCAGCCGCTCGGCGTGGAGGAGCGTCGTGGCCGACAGGGACGTCGGGTCGAGCCACCGCTCGAGCAGGGAGCGGCTGATCGGGGCGTTCTGCTGGGCGCGCAGGCGCAGCTCCGGCACGGCGATCTCCGTGCTCGTGCCGTTGACGACGCGGCCGCGCACGACGAGGTCCTCCCCGGGGCGCAGGACGGCCGGGCTGATGCCGGTGAGGGTGACGGTGACCTCGGAAGCGGCCACGCCCGCCGTCGGGTCCTCCGTCGCGGGGACGGGGGTGTCGTCGGGGCCAGGGGTCGTGCTCGCGGCGGCAGAGGGCACGAGGCACAGGAGGGCCGCGAGCAGGAGGAGCACGACGGCTCGCGGGCCGGCCCCGGACGAGGTCCAGGTGATGTTCATGCGCGTCCGGCCAGCACGTCCCTCGCGGTGGCGACCACGCGCCGCTCGTTCGGGTAGGCGAGGCGCGAGGCCACCTCGGTGAGGCTGACCCACGCGACGTCCTCCGCCTCGCAGTCGGGGTCGTTCTCGATCGTCAGCTCCCCGCCCGTGGCCTCGAGGAGGTAGTGGTGGACGACCTTGTGGACGCGGCGGTCGTCACCGGAGAACCAGTAGTCGATGGTCGCGAGGTGGCGCAGCACCCGCCCGGTGATGCCGGTCTCCTCCGCGATCTCGCGGACGGCCGCCTCCTCGGGGGTCTCCTCGCCCTCGAGGTGCCCCTTGGGCAGGCACCACTCCAGGCGCCCGCCCCGGTTGCGGCGGGCGATGACGGCGGTGAACGCCTGCCGGTCCTCCACCCGCACGACCAGGCCGCCCGCCGACGTCTCGTCCACCACCGGCAGCAGCGGCGACCGGGGCGGCGCGGCGCGCGGACGCGGCGGCGCAGGGACGCGCCGACGCGGCGAAGGGACGGCGGACATGAGGTCACCATAATCAACTGGCCTGGGCGATGCGGCCGTCACGCGCACGACGGCGCGACATCGGGGGCCCCGGGACGTGACGGACGCCCGCCCCCGCGGCGTGGCCCCGGGCGCCGTCGGCGTGGCAGGCTGTGGCAAGTGCCGCCCGCCAACGACTCGACGTCCTCGCTCGCCCGCACGGCCGCCGCCGCGCTGACCGCGCTGCCGCCCGCCGTGCTCGACCTGGGCTCCGTCTTCGCCGACGCCGGGCACGAGCTCGCGCTCGTCGGCGGGCCCGTCCGCGACGCCTTCCTCGGCTCGGTGAGCCACGACCTCGACTTCGCGACGTCCGCCCGCCCCGACGACACCGAGCGGCTCCTCGCGCGCTGGGCGGACGCCCACTGGGACGTCGGCAAGGAGTTCGGGACGATCGGCGCTCGCAAGGGTGACGTCGTCGTCGAGGTGACGACCTACCGGACCGAGGCCTACGAGGCGGACTCCCGCAAGCCCGTCGTCGAGTACGGCGACACCCTCGAGGGCGACCTCACCCGCCGCGACTTCACCGTCAACGCGATGGCCGTGACGCTGCCCTCCCTCACCTTCGTCGACCCGCACGGCGGGCTGGAGGACCTGCGGGCCGGGGTGCTGCGCACGCCGGTCGACCCCGAGCAGTCCTTCGACGACGACCCGCTGCGCATCATGCGGGCCGTGCGCTTCACCGCCCAGCTGGGCTTCGACGTCGAGGCCGGGACGATGGCGGCGATGTCCGCGATGGCCGACCGCCTCGCGATCGTCTCCCCCGAGCGGGTCAACGGCGAGCTGCAGCGGATGCTCCTGTCCGAGCGGCCGCGCCGCGGCCTGGAGCTCATGGTCTACACGGGCGTCGCCGCCGTCGTCCTGCCCGAGCTCGACGAGCTCCAGCGCACCGTCGACGAGCACGGCCGGCACAAGGACGTCTACGAGCACACGCTCGTCGTCCTCGACCAGGCGGTGGAGCTGGAGACCGGGCCCGACGGCCCCGTGCCCGCCCCCGACCTCGTCCTGCGCCTGGCCGCGGTGCTCCACGACATCGGCAAGCCGGCGACGCGGCGCTTCGAGCCCGGCGGCGGGGTGAGCTTCCACCACCACGAGCTCGTCGGTGCCCGGATGGCCGCCAAGCGCCTCAAGGCGCTGCGCTTCGACAAGCAGACGATCAAGGACGTCTCCCGGCTCGTCGAGCTCCACCTGCGCTTCCACGGGTACGGCGAGAGCCAGTGGACCGACTCCGCGGTGCGCCGCTACGTCACCGACGCCGGCCCGCTCCTCGAGCGGCTCCACCGCCTCACCCGCGCGGACTGCACCACCCGCAACCGCCGCAAGGCGCTGCGCCTCGCCGCGGCCTACGACGACCTCGAGGAGCGCATCGCGGCGCTCGCGGAGGAGGAGGAGCTCGCCAAGATCCGCCCCGACCTCGACGGCGAGCAGATCATGGAGATCCTCGGCGTGCGCCCGGGCCCGGTGGTGGGCCGGGCCTACCGCTTCCTCCTCGACCTGCGCATGGAGCGCGGCCCGCTCGGGGAGGACGCCGCCCGCGAGGCGCTCCTCGCCTGGTGGGCCGCCAACGAGGACTGACGGCACCGTCCGCTGGGTAACAACTCAGTCCCCCTGCTCCCTGGCGGGAGCGCCCTGGCGGGCTGAAAATAGTGCTCCGGTCGCCCGTTGACGTCGTTTCTGCTTGGTCCGTTTG